>JBBSLN010000273.1:0-3993 GCA_038255205.1 Flavobacteriales bacterium | reverse complement strand
GGATTACTTTCCATTAAAGGAACATGCTTATACGCGGCAGCATGGAAAACAATTTTTGGCTTATATAAATCAAACAACTGCTCCATTCTGTGAAAATCTCTTATATCTGCTACAACTGCTACGAAATCAGTTTGTCCATTTTGGATGAATTCCTGCTCAATATTATAAAGCGCGGATTCGGCTGAGTCGATTAGAATTAATTTCTTGTAATTATATTCAGAAAGTTTACGTGCAATTTCACTTCCAATGGAACCAGCAGCGCCTGTGATAAATATGATTTGATTTTCATATTCATCTATCATTTCAGCGTTGGCAATTGAAATTGGTTCTCTTCCCAATAAATCCTCGATTTTTACCTCTTTGATTTGTACAACGCTTAAATCACCATCAATCCATTGTTTGACCGGAGGGACAATTTTTACTTTTAAGCCTAAACTGAATAATTTCCCTGTGATTTCGAGAAGGCGTGACGACTCAATAGCCTGAATGGAAATAATGACTTCTTCGACATGATATTTTTCGATAAAACTTGGCGTGATTTTGTCAAAACCATAGACATTTAACAGATTGATTTTCTTACCTATTTTCTGTTCATTGTCATCTATAAATCCAATGACTTCGGCTTCGCTGGTGGGGTCATTGTTAAGGGCATCATACGTAATCATACCAGCGCTTCCAGCCCCAAAAATCAAAACATTCTTTAATGTTCTAAAGTCTTGTGTTAAATTATTATACAATGATTTAATGAAAAACTTAAACCCAATCAGGAACATTATATTGAGCAATAAATGGATGTATATAATGGATCCGGGAATGTCATAGAATTCCTCATAATTATAATACCTACTTAAAAATGTGGAAATAATCAAAATGGTTGCCATTATGTTGACCCCAATAATGATATTCACCACATCCTTAAATCCGGTGAATCTAACTACGCCTTTGTGTGACCTAACTAACAAAAAACTGACAAGTGAAGCAAAAAATACGTACGGAAGTTGACCCAGTATCTCCTCTAAATTAAAATCGATTTGAAAATTAAACCGAATGATATATGCGAAGAAAAATGTAATTATTACAATGCAGATATCTATCAACAAAATGAGCCATTTTGAGGCATACTTATGTGAAACCTTATGTAGCAATTTGCTAATCATATACTAAAATAACGATTAATTGTGGATAATATCTTATCAAGTTCGTTATCAGATAAGTTAGACCCACTAGGCAAACATAATCCTTTTTTAAATAACTCATCAGAAATTCCGTTCAAATATCGCGGACATTCTTTAAAAACCGGCTGTTGGTGCATTGGCTTCCAGAGAGGTCTAGATTCAATGTTTTCTTTGTCAAGTGTCAATCTCAATTCTTCACGCATACGTTCAGATTCTGTAGTTATACACGTCAACCATCTATTTGAAAAATGTCCGACTGGTTCATTTAAAAAGGTAATTTGCTCAAAATCAGCTAAATTCTTTTTGTAAAAGTCATAATTTTTCCGTCTTTTCTCAACTCGCTGATCCAAAACCTGCATCTGACCTCTACCGATTCCAGCTAAAACATTGGACATCCTATAATTATATCCAATGTGTGAATGTAAATATTCAACAGCATTATCCCTAGCTTGTGTGGCTAAAAATATAGCTCTTTGTTTTACGTTCTCATATTTTGAAACCAAGGCACCTCCTCCAGATGTGGTAATTATTTTGTTCCCGTTAAATGATAAGACAGAAATATCTCCAAAAGTGCCACATTTTTTACCGTTAAAGGTGCTTCCCAATGATTCTGCACTATCTTCAAGAACAGGAATCTCATAAGTTTTAGCAATTCTATGAATTTCATTTACTTTGTAAGGCATTCCATAAAGGTGAACAGCGATAATGGCTTTTGGCTTTTTACCTTTTTTAATTCGGTCTTTAATAGCAATCTCGAGTTGCTCAGGACATATATTCCAAGTGTCTTTTTCACTATCCACAAATACTGGTGTGGCACCTAAATAAACAATTGGGTTTGCAGAGGCGGAAAACGTTTTACTTTGGCAAAGTACTTCATCTCCGTAACCAACTCCCAGTATGTTTAAACCTAAATGTATAGCGGCAGTACCTGAACTTAAAGCAGCGACGAATACATCATCATCCAAATAATGGTGGAGGTCTTCTTCAAAACCTGTAACATTGGGGCCTAAAGGAGCTATCCAATTAGTCTCAAAGGCTAAGTTGACATAGTCTTGCTCTTTGCCACCCATATGTGGCGAGGATAACCAAATTTTAGTATCCATAAGTAATATATTTCATAAGTTTAGCACTATTCAATTTACTTGTTTAGCGAGGGTAGTCTGGGGAACAATTCAAATTATGGTTAAATATCCGTGAATATCTTCAGACTCGCAATATTAAAACGATAAAAAGTAAATATTTACGTTGTTAACTTTCAAACGATGTCTATTGGAGCTGTTGCCGCAGTCTTTTGAGCACTTTATATGAGTATGCTAACATTCACATTGAGCTGACAATCTATATTCTTGGAGTCGGAATGTACTCTAAGTTGTAACCTGATTTTTGGTTTTTTGTCGTTTTCTAAAGCATAGATTGTTTTAACTATATTATATTTATCTCCTCTAATTATTTTTTGTTAGAATAATAATATAAATTAGAAGAATGAACATCCTAATAACTTCAGCGGGACGCAGAGTGTCTCTTGTAAGATCATTTCAAAACGAATTAAAAGAAATAGACCCAAAAGGCAAAGTATATGCTACTGATTCGAGCCCAGTATTATCAGCTGCTTGTCAAATTGCGGATGCGTTTTTTAAAGTACCGAGATTAGATGATCCTAATTATATAGATGTGTTAATAGATTTTTGTAAAAGTCATAACATTTGTTTAATCATTCCAACAATAGATACTGAATTGCTTGAACTAGCAAAAAATAAAGCACTATTTGAAGCGCAAGGAATCATTGTTGTCATTTCTTCGGTCGAGTTTGTGCTTAAGTGCAGAAATAAGAGGCATATACACGAATTCTTTGAAAAACAAAATGTAAATGTGGCTAAAGAATACACGAGGGAAAATTACGACTTTCCTCTTTTCATCAAACCCATTGATGGAAGTAGGAGTGTCGACACCTACTTAATTAGGTCTAAAGACGAACTAACTGAATATCATTTTACCAATGAAAAATTAATGTTTTTAGAATATTTAGATCATGATGATTATGATGAATATACATGCGATTTATACTTCAGTAAAGATCATAAACTGAAATGTGTAGTGCCAAGAAAAAGGCTTGAAGTTAGAGATGGTGAAGTCTATAAAGCTTTGACAGTTAGTAATATTTTAGTGGCCTACATAAAGAAAAACTTAAATACTATTGATGGTGCCGTTGGATGTCTTACGTCCCAGTTTTTCTTGCACAAGACTGATATTGAAAAAATTTATGCTATTGAGATTAATCCTCGTTTTGGTGGCGGATATCCACTATCTTATTTGTCGGGTGCTAATTTCTCAAAATGGATAATTGAGGAATATCTTTTAGGAAAAACAATTGATGAAAAATTTGATGTGTGGGAAAGTGATTTATTAATGATACGGTATGACGATGAAATTTTAGTGCATGGATATAAAGGTTAATAGTAACACAGTTGTCGTCTTTGATTTAGACGACACATTATATAGCGAATTGGACTATTTAAAATCTGCCTATCAATCGATAGCTATATTTTTAGATCCTACCGATTGGAAATCATTATATTCAAATATGTTTTCTATGTACAGATGCAAAGTCAACGTTTTTGAGTTCCTCGCTAATTCCCATAAAACAGAGATTGGTACATTGATGGAGATGTACCGAAATCACCAACCAGATGTTCAATTGTTTGATGGTGTTTTAGATGTCTTTGATGCCATAAAATATAAAAATGGAAAAATCGGACTTATAACCGACGGAAGAAAAATCACGCAAAGAGCTAAAATTGAGAGCCTAGGAATATCGAAT
>JBBSLN010000272.1:0-3996 GCA_038255205.1 Flavobacteriales bacterium | reverse complement strand
TGGATAGTAAGGGATGATATCCAATTCTTTAAACTCGGTCTTTATTTTAGAAGTTATTTTATCCAAGTCTTTGGCTTCCTTCGCCCAATACACAATGTTGAGATGACCGCGGATAATCCGTGCATTATCATCGGCATTGATTTGATCAAGGATATGCTGAATTTTTCCAAGTACCACTTTGTTTTGTGAACCGAAATTGGAACTCTTTTTCAGTTCCTCGATTTTTTTATCAAGCAGCTTCCGCCATTTTTGTTTATCGTCCAGATAAATAATCTGGTTGACTATATGGTTTTCATTAAGTGTAAGCCCTAGACCATCAATAAACCCTTGATGAAATACAAAATCGTCTGAAGTGAATTTCTCATTGGTCTTGCTACTTTGTACACTTTCGCCAAAGCACAGTTCGCTATTGATGGCAAGGGCATCAAAATGGTTTTCTCCAATATTGACGCTTTTCTTATCCAGTAAAATATCGGTATCAAAGCCCTCATTAAACCCGTTGAAGTAACTTTTTGTCAGCTGCTGAATTTCTTCCGCTTTAAGCGAAACGAAATCCATCTTTCGACTATTGTTGATGAAGGAAACAGAATCGCTTACCGAGTTGGCGAAACTCTTGATATTGTCATCCAGTTCCTGTACAATACCCTTGGAAATCTTTCGAAAGGGATTAACGTATTTTGGATTGTTGAGTGCCTTGTTTTTTGTCAGTATAAAGAACAAATAGCATTTGTGTTCGATATGTCCACGTCCTTTAAAATGTTCGTGTGTAGCCTTTTCGAGAAAGGTCGTATTAGGAAGCTCTTCTGAAGTATATGATTTTTTAAGATAGATATCCTGTTTATGGACTACAGTACCAACAGGCAAAGATTTTAACGCCTGAAACCAAGCACCGTGCATATCCTCAAAATCCTTTTCCGACAGAGAATAGATTTCTGGTAAGTTACCTTCATAGCACAAAACCACGTTGCCATTATTGGCAAAGACGATATTTTTCTGAATATCTGCAATGGGCTGATATGCCGATAGGTTAATCTTGTTCATAATATAAGCCTGAATTTCTTTTATTACTTATAATTTTTGGGAAAGCCTTAGCCGTTTGAAAAATCTGTGGGTTGTGGGTAATTCTTGTCAATGCCACATAGAGCGCAGCGTTAAAAACCAGAATACCTATTATCATCCCGAAACTGAAAGAGAAAATAATGACCAAAAGCGAAGCAAGAACGGAAACCATCATCAAAGCAAACAGGGAAATGGGCAGCCCAAAAATGATTGCTTGTTTTCTGATATTTTTATAAATCTCGAACTTTTTCATAAGTACTGTTTGTATTAAAATGCCTCTTAGAGGCTTAGACTACGATTCCTATTAGGTAGGTAAAAATGCCTACTACTGCCCCAGCGATTAAAACAAATACAAGAACCCTTGTAATTCCTTTTTTGAGGTCTGTATTTTCTCCAAAGAAGTGTCCTGCATTAAACAGGAAACCAATTAGGAAAATTACCCCCAGAATGATGGGGAAAATGGTCCGAATTGTATTTGATACATCATTAACCGAATTCTCAATACCACCAATTTGAGCAAAAAGTGATGTTGAGAGGAGGGCCAGGAGAGTCGCTAAATAGATTGATTTTTTCATAACGTAACAGTTTAAAATTATGTCTTGTTTTCGTTATTGGAAATTTACATATATTTGATTATAAATAACTGATAATCAAGTAATTGTGAATAAAATATTATTTAGTTTCGTTTAAATTCCGTTGCTATTATTTGGTATCAAATTCTATGAATTTTTGAAGGGAAGTTGTTAATAACCCAAAAATTGAAAATGAAAAAAGTCTTCAAAAACGTCAGTTTTGTCCTTTTGCTTCTAAAAATGTGTATCATTTTTGGACAGGAAATAGACGGTCAGGAAATAATAATCATTGATCCTGGACACGGTGGAATAGATTCTGGTGCAATAGGTCTAAATGGAATTCAGGAAAAGGATATTGTTCTAGATATTGCTTTGGAAATTTTAAACCTTATTGGGCAGTTGGAAAAGCCGCTTGAAATCTATTTGACTAGATATAGCGATACACTTATATCATTATCGGATAGAACTAAGTTGGCCAAGGTCTTAAACGCAGATGTGTTTATTTCCCTGCATTGCAATCATTCGGATAATCCGAATGCTAGAGGAATTGAAGTATATGTATCTAATAATGAATCACATTATTTAGATGATTCAACTTGGTTGGCTTTTCAATTGCAAGCTGCACTTAATAAGGAATTGGGATTTGAAAGTAGGGGAGTGAAGTTTGCTGATTTTCAGGTGCTAAGGGAAACTGCTGATTTTTGTCCGTCTGTACTTTTGGAATTGGGATTTTTAAGTAATAAAGATGAAGTAAGCTATATTTCAGATTTCGATAACATCCGACGTATTGCATATACCGTTTTACAATCCCAACAAAAATATTGAAGTTATGAAAGACATTTTTTTAGAATTGACAAAGAGCTTAAAAGATATTGTAGAACAATTTATTTCTGAAGCGATTTTATTATATAAATCCTTCAGAAATTAGATTATTTCCGCATATCGACAACTCTTTTATCAGAAGTAACAAAACTAAAAATTATAATAAATTGATGTTTAGTATTTAAGTATTTGCTTAAATACGTAATTAATTATATATTTGTTTTTCTAAAACGGTAATATGAAACCTGAAATATCCTGTACACGAGCTGAAGCCAACCACAAACAGTTATTAAATTGTATGTCCACATTAAATAGTATGGAAATTAATTTTGAAAAAATATCAAAATTATTATCCATTTCAGGTAATGAGGTGCGCTTAAAGATTCTATTTCTCTTAAATATGGAAAATGAACTATGCCCATGTGATTTATCTGATATTTTAGATATGAGTGTTCCTGCAGTTTCACAGCATATACGAAAAATGAAAGATGCAGGTATTATAAGCTCAAGGAGAGATGGGCAAACCTTATACTATTCATTGAATGAGGATGAGACGGATATTCTGAATAGTATTTTTAAATCAATCAAATTAGAAAGAAAAATAGCGTAAATTTTATAATAATGAAAACAGAAAAAACATCAAAAAATGCAGCATATACTGGTTTGTTTTCTGCAATAGCAGCATCATCTTGTTGTATTCCACCGGTAATTGCTTTAATTGCTGGCGTTGGCGGCGGAGCATCAGCTTTATCTTGGATGGAACCCTTTAGACCTTATCTTATAGGATTGGCAGTATTGGCCATTGGTTATGCTTGGTATAATTATCTAAAAGCGAAAAAAGTAGAAGATTGCTGTGAATTAGATGCAACGCCAAAATGGTATCAAACCAAGGGGTTTTTAATAGTCATCACATTATTTGCGGCGGTTTCAATTAGCTTTCCATATTATGCTTATATCTTTTCTCCTGATAATAAAAAAGAAGTGGTTATAGTTGATCAATCCAATATTCAAACGGTAAACTTTGTTGTAAAAGGGATGACTTGTGCTTCTTGTGAAGAACATGTCAACCACGAAGTAAATAAGCTCAACGGAATTGTAAACTCAAAAGCGTCCTATGAAAACGGAAATGCAATAATTGAATTTGACAAAAGTAAAACCAATGAAACGGAAATTGAGAAAGCAATAAATTCAACAGGTTATAAAGTAACCGACAAAAAATAAATGGTGTTGTATGAAAGAATATGATGTTTTCATAATTGGTTCGGGAATGGCGGGAATGACCATCGCCAATAAGTGCGCCTCAAAAGGCCTGAAAGTCGGAATCACAGATGAATTACCTTATGGTGGTACTTGTGCTTTGAGAGGATGTGACCCAAAAAAAGTGATTATAGGCGCTACGGAAGTACGAGACTTTGCGAAAAGACTTAAAGGTAATGGTATTGATACCATACCTAAAGTCAATTGGAAGGACATAATGGACTTTAAACAATCCTTTGTGGATGAAATGCCACCAAAAATTGAAAAAGGATATAAAAAGAACGGT
>JBBSLN010000271.1:0-4031 GCA_038255205.1 Flavobacteriales bacterium | reverse complement strand
TCTTCAAGTTTGAATTCCTCTTGAGGAAAATAAAAAGTCTGATTGATGAGATCAATGTATTTTGTGTTCATTATTTTTTATTGAGGTTTTAAATTCTGAAAAAAAATTAATTAGAGTAGTAAATAGTCAATTAATAACGAAAAAATCAAACTTGGATTTGTTCATAGGAAGGGATGGACACCAATTGTAAGTGTTTGTTATAGAATGGATTTGAATTGGAAATTAATTTTAAAAGTGCGTAGGGTATCTTATAAGTAGTACTTGAAAACGACTTCTTATTTCTTAAAAAACCAAACATAAAAACTTTTCTCAACTTTTTTAATCTATGAATTACAAAAGAACTATAAAATTTTTAAAAAACGAGTCTGATATGAAAAAAAAACCTAAAAAATGTCCTTCTTTTAACACTCCTTAATATTGAAAGGTAATTGATTCATGCTGACTTTAAAACTTAAATTAATCAAAAAAAAATTCTCCCGCAGATTTCGCAGTCCTGATAGCTATCGGTATTGCAGAAACCAACTCTGAATATTAAACTTTGAAAATCGAATGTTAAGGCAACATTTTCAAAGTACTCACTTCTTGTTCTGTCAAGTGTTTCCAATGGCCACGTGGTATGTCCTTTTTAGTCAATCCAGCGATTGCCACACAATCCAGTTTTACGATTTCATACTTGAGATGGTCAAATATCGTGCGGATGATAGTATTACCAGTATTCTTAATTTTTAGTCCGATAATGTTCTTTGATTCGCCATCAACATAGCTGATTTCCTCAACGTTGATTGCCTTACCTTCAATTTTAAGTCCAGCTTGGATTTGTTTAAGATCATCCAATTTCAGGTTTTTATCCAGTTCTATTTGGAACAATCTTGGAACACCTTTTTTAGAATTTGTGAACTTTTGAGTAAGAACATCATCATTTGTAAATAGAATCAATCCTAAAGAGTTTCTTCCTAAACGTCCAATGGGTTTGATGCGTGCGGACGTTGCATTTGCTACCAAATCCATTACAGTTCTACCTTTTCCTTCACTTGTAGTTGTAGCAAATCCTTTCGGTTTATTTAGCAAAACGTAAGTGTTTTTCTCTGGCTTTATGCGAGCACCATCAAATTTGACCTCATCATCAAGTTTGACTTTGTAGCCCATTTCGGTTACAATTTTACCATTAACAGTGACGCTCCCTGTGGCGATGTGCATATCGGCATCACGTCGTGAGCACATGCCAGAGTTGGCGATGTATTTATTCAAGCGTATTTCGTCGGGATTTGATTTTTTAGCAGGTGTTTTTTTGTCTGTGTGCTGTTTATTCGGTGCCGATGAAACCTTCCGCATTGGGGCATTTCCTCTTGCAAAACTTTTGCTCTTAACGTTATCCTTTTCTCTTCCAGAAGTTGAATTAGTTTCTTTGCCTTGTCGGCTGCCAGAAGATTTTCCTTTTCCACTACTGCCTTGATGTCTGCTCATTGCCAAATTAATTTGTATGCAAAGTTAATACAAAAGTTGAAATTAATCGATATAATCAGTCGTTGATTGACGCTCCCGATTAACTGTCAGTTTTGTCACATCTGGACGCGAATAGTGACCAACTGGGTCAAAGTTTTGACGTTCTTCCAAAACGCGATTGAAATCCAAAGTCTCAATAATTATTCCTTCTTTGTTGATAACTGGTTCAACAATCCATTCCCCATCTGGACCAGCAATACAGCTACCACCATTTGCCAAGACTTTTGGTGCTTTTTTCAATATTTTATCAAGATGAGGTGTGTCTTGTGGGAAATCACTTTTGCTCATTAAACTTGACACCGAAATCACAAAACTTCTGGATTCGCGAGCAATAAATCGTGTAATATCTTTCGTGTTGTGTTCACTTCCTGGCCAGACTGCAATATGCAGATTTTCGCCCAAACCATATAAAGCAGTTCTTGGCAATGGCATCCAATTTTCCCAACAGTTCAAGCCTCCAACCGTAAATTCTTTTAAAGGATGTACTTGTAAGCCATGACCATCTCCTGGCGACCAAGTTAAACGCTCGTCATAAGTCGGTTGCAATTTTCTATGAACTGATTTGATTTCGCCATGTTGATTGATATATACCAATGATGCATAAATACTGTGATTACCTCTATTTTTTGCGCGTTCGATAATTCCCAAATAGATTGCAATGTTATGTTTCTCTGCAAGTTGACAAATTGAGACTAAATCTCCAACTTCAATTTGAATGGAGTTTCGAACATAATGTGCATGTAGCTCCTTGTTCACTTTCGTATTCCAAGAAGCGCCTTCCGTCAATGCCAACCAAAATGGATAACCAGGAACTAAACCTTCGCCGAAGACAATCAATTCACAACCGGATTCAGAAGCCTCGATGATTGAATTTGTAACTTTTTTTAAAGTATCAATCTTGTTCAACCATACTGGTGAAATTTGCGCCAATGCGACTTTGAGAAGATTTTCCATTAGATTCTATTTAAGACTACATTCAAATCGATCAGCACAATACAAAAAACACCTGCTACAATGATAAATTTTAAAATATTATGCAAGATGAGATAATGTATTTTTGAATTTGAATTCCATAGGAAAAGTATAAAAATCAAAAGCAACAATGCACTTAAATAAAAGAAATAATTCATGTGGCCCACATTAAAATACTTAACTAATAATAAAGTCGGAATCAAGGTCAATATTGCTAAAACTGTCAGCATAATTTTAGAGACCTTTTCACCATAAACAATTGGAATTGTTTGATAATTTTGTGCCAAATCCCCTTTGATGTTTTCCAAATCTTTTGTGAGCTCTCGCATTGAAACAATTAAAAACAGAAATGTAGCATGCACAAAAATGACTGTTTCAAAATTTCTATAATAGATAAAGATGGCAAAAAACGGCGTTATGGTCAGAATAGCTGAAGTCAAATTCCCAATAAATGGTAGCTTCTTTAACTTATGTGAATAGAACCAAATACCAAAAATGTAAATAGAGAAAAATAAAACGGCATTAAATGACACATAACTCGCCATGACGACCGCAAGGAAATTTAGCACAAAATAAAATGACAATTTAGTGTTCTGGCTCACAAGTCTATCCAACATCGATTTGTTGGGACGGTTAATCAAATCCTTTTCTGAATCGTAAAAGTTGTTGATGATATAGCCAGCGGCAATTACAGAAGCGGAAGCCAAGACCAACATGAAAAGATTCAAATCCAAAACCACTTGTCGCAACGGTTTGTCATGTGCCAAGATATAAATGGAAGTCAAATATTGCGCAATGACAATGATGAGAATGTTGTATCCTCGAACAACTGAAAACATGCTAAAAAACTTTAGCAAGAGATGTTTTTGTTGTCTGGATAACATGTTTGGGAATTTAGAAGTTGTAAACCACTTCTAATTTATAACCATCAAGAGACGATTTGGCTTTCTCAATATCTTCAGTGAAACCTAAAATATAGCCTCCTCCACCGGAACCACATAGTTTTAAGTAGTAATCGTTCGTATCGATTCCTTTTTTCCAAAGTTCATGGAACTCTAGTGGAATCATTGGTTTAAAATGGTTCAATACCACCTTGGACAATTTTTTTGTATTCCCAAATAGCGACTTGACGTCTCCTTTAAGGAAATCATCAACACAGGCATCTGTGTGTTTAATGAATTGATTTTTCAACATTCTACGGAAACCTTCCTGCTTCATTTTTTCCATGAAGATACTGACCATGGGAGCTGTTTCACCAATTATACCGCTATCCAAAAGAAAGACAGCACCTTTTCCATCTGCCTTTTGGGACGGAATTCCTGCTGCTTCTATATTATCTTTAGAATTTATAAGAATAGGGATGCTCAAGTAACTGTTCAGAGGGTCTAAACCAGACGATTCCCCGTGGAAAAACGATTCCATTTCAGAAAAAATTGCTTTTAAAGTCAATAGCTTTTCTCGAGTCAAATTCTCTAAAACTGTAATTTTATCTTGAGCATATTGGTCGTAAATCGCTGCAACCAATGCGCCACTACTTCCCACTCCATAACCTTGAG
>JBBSLN010000270.1:0-4035 GCA_038255205.1 Flavobacteriales bacterium | reverse complement strand
TGTAAAGGCAATTTAACAGCTTGCAGACATGCAAATGGACGGGACTGGTGGTTGATTTCTCATAAAGCATACAGTACCTCATATTACAAGTTTTTGATTACACCTTATGGAATTCAAGGGCCGTTAATCCAGGCGATTGGAATATTAAGAGAAAATGATTTGGGTCAAGCTACATTTTCCCCAGACGGTAGCCATTTTGCATGCTATAATTTACGAAATCAACATCCTGCTCATTTTGAGGCATTTGATTTCAATCGGTGCACAGGAATGTTGAGCAATCCAGTATACGTTGCTATCAATGACAGCTCAACTGCAGTCGGGGTGGCATTTTCGCCCAATTCTCAATATTTATATGTTTCCTCTACCAATTATGTTTATCAGTTTGATGTAACTTCTGCAAATGTTACTGCTTCGCAAACAACAGTGGCTGTTTGGGATGGGTTTTATTCTCCTAATCCGCCATTTGCAACTAAATTTGATATAGCTCAATTGGCCCCCGACGGTAAAATTTACATTGCTACTGGCAATGGTACATTTCACCTTCACGTTATCAATCAACCCGATAGCGTAGGGTTAGCGTGTGATTTGGTGCAACATGGGATACCACTACCTGCTTATAATTACAACAGCCTTCCCAATCATCCAAATTATTTTTTGGGCGCGTTGGTTGGGAGTCCGTGTGATACATTAACGTCATTAGCATCTGAATCTTTCATCAGCAAACAGCTTAATGTTTTTCCAAATCCGAATGATGGTTTATTTACCTTAGGTTTTAGTGCTCAGAAGGATGTTGGTGTTCTAGAAATATTTGATGGTATGGGTAGAATTGTTTATAAAGAAAATATCGCTCAATGGAGTCAGTTCAAGAAGGTGGATATTGCAGAATTGCCTGTTGGGATTTATTTTTGCAGGATTAAATGGGGAGATGATTTCGCTAATATTAAAATTATTAAAGAATGAAGATGTGCGTCCGATGTGATCAATTATAAGTCACTGATGAACTATAGTCGCAACGTATTCAACATGACCGAAATTTTAAAATTTTCAGACCATTTCTCAAAAAGTAGTCTGAATCTTGAAAAAAGTAGTCTGAAGGTAGTCTGAATTCGTGTAAATCAGGCGGTTATATCGTCCTTGTCGGACAACGAAAAGCCTCTCAGAAATGAGGGGCTTTTTTGTTGGTATATGATGTGATTATCAACATATTGCAAGCAGCAAGTTCATGGATTACAAAGGTGGTATTTTAATTTAGAGTGGGGTAAAAAGTAGTCTGAAAGTGGTCTGAAAATCGCTTCAACGGAGCTTCCCGTTGTCCAAATTGGACAACGGGAAGTTGAGAGATCCTGTTCACCAATTTGACCATTTCTCGGTCTTTTTTGAAAGTTAATATGGGACTAAATTTTTGCTTCAATTATTAATATTTTTATTTTGATCTTGCAAACTTTTTGGAGCACGAGAGTGGAGGGAGATTCCCTGCACCAGCAGGTAGGAACACAGTGATAAAACCAGTTAGCCGACTCACTAAATGATAACTACGGATGACATAAAACTTTTGGTGGGAGCCGGTGAAGGCTATAATGCCGAGTTTAAGGTATCTGTGCCTGTCAAGGTAAAAGATCTGTCTGAAGAAGTGTGCGCATTTGCCAATGCCGCAGGAGGAACATTGCTCATTGGTGTGAATGACAGTAATCAAATTGTGGGATGTACGATTGACAACGTAAAAAGATCTGCTATTCAAAACAGTTTGAATGAGATTACGCCTCATTTACCATGCAGTTTATCGTTTGTTGATTTAGATGGTAAATCAGTGGGAGTGATCGAAGTGCCGTCGGGCCCCCAGAAGCCGTATGTATTATCAGGAGCAATTTTTGTTCGTATTGGCCCCAACACGCAAAAGCTCACCACTGCCGAGCAAATGCGGGATTTCTTTCAGCAATCGAACAGAATTTACTTTGATGAAGCTCCATGCCAGGAGTTTGTTCCGGCCCCAATGGTGGATAAGGAATTCTTACGGGTTTTCAAGGCAGAAGCGCAAATTAGTTTGGGTGTCCCCGATGATCAATTGTTCAATAATTTAAAGCTATACGCCAAAGGACAAACATTTAAAAATGGAGCTGTCTTGTTTTTTGGAAAACAGCCGGAAACAATTTTAGATAAGGCAATCATTCGATGTATTGCATTTCAGGGTGCTGATAAGCGATATATCACAGATGATAAAGTATTTGGCGGAAATCTTTACCGGCAATACCAAAATGCCATGCAATGGTTAAAAGGCAAACTCAATGTTAGTTACGATATAGAAGGACAGGGTGGCGGACCACGTAAAGAAATTTGGGAGATTCCTGAAACAGTATTCAAAGAAGTCATAATTAACGCATTGGCACACCGTGACTACTACGAAAAAGGAGCTGTTATTACCATCGAATTATTTGAAGACAGAGTTGAAATAACTAATCCCGGTGGTTTGGTAAGTGCCATTCCTGAGTCAGAGTTTGGTAAACGTAGCCATTCCCGTAATCCACTCATTTTTGGTTTGTTTGCCCGTATGCATTTGGTGGAACAGGTTGGTTCCGGCATTGGTCGAATACAAAACCTTATGAAAGACGCAGGATTACCCGATCCGACATTCCAAAAAGAGGGTATTTTCACCGTTGCACTTTACAGAACTTCCAATGTTTCCGGGAAAATTATCCCTAAAAGTTCGGAGAAAAGTAGGGAGAAAAGTAGGGAGAAAAGTAGGGAGAAAATTATCGAACATTTAACAATCAACCCTTCTATCACTATGAAGGAATTATCCGAAACAATTGGAGTATCGGTAAAGGCGATAGAAAAGCAACTTGCAAACTTGAAAAAGCAAGGCAAGATTGAGCGGGAAGGACCGGATAAAGGCGGTAAATGGAAAGTTATTAAGAGTAGCAATTAAGGCTAAATTTCATTCTGGTCTTCCGGAATTCAGCCCACTCCCACCAAAAGTAGTCTGAATCTCTAAAAAAGTGGTCTGAGTGTAGTCGGAATTCGAGTAAATCTGGCGGTAATATCGTCTTTGTCGTTGCACACAGCTTCACATTCGCTTTTGTGCGGAAGTGAATTCCCGATAACTTAAAAACGATTCTAATATTACATCTCGTACTCGTCTGAAGCGCTGGCCCTGTGGCGTGGGACGAGTATGTGATGATCACCAGATTTAAGAAAAACCACCTGCTGAGAATATGATGGTGTAAATTGAAGCAACTAAATTAATTAAGCTATAATAACTTTCACTAATCCTTTAATATCTGCATAGTCGCGGGCAGAACTGAAAAGGTAATCGACAGGATACGAAACGATTCCTGCTTCAACAGGATTGTAGTGGATGTAATTAATTTTTTGATCGGTAATTTCGGGTTTGAATTGATCTAGTTCAACGGCGTGATTACTTTCCTGCCAGAATTTATATTTGGTGATTCGCTTATCTGACAGACCTGCATCTTCAAATTGATTCAGTAAATACTGACGTCTGCTTTCAGGGCCCTCTTTTATCATTTTTATAATGGTGGTGGCTGTAAATTTTTTAAAGTCTCTTAATGTATCACTCAATCGGTGCGGTTCATTTGAAGAAACAACCAGATGCATGTGGCTGGTCATTAAACACCATGCAAAAATGTTAAGCCCTTTGTTGTTCACACAATAGTTAAGTGCATCAACAATAACGTATTTGTATTCGGGCCGGATAAACACATCGAGCCAGTTAATCATTGTTGGTGTTATAAAATAAAGTGCTTGTTGATCGCGAATAAAATATCGGTCGCCTGACATGATGAAAAGGATTAAAAATTTTTTGAAAAAAAATCAGGTAAATTTAAGAAAATGTTTTTGAAAAACAATTTCGTCCTGAGCGAAAGTTCGTATTCTAGATCTGTTTGAACATCTTAACCTAATAACCACAAAAAGTTATTCAAACAAAATGCCATCTTAAACATTCTAATTCACATAAGGATTCCTATATTTGTTTCATGTTACAAGTGTTCCATCCAAAACATCAAAATTCTCACATCC
>JBBSLN010000269.1:0-4036 GCA_038255205.1 Flavobacteriales bacterium | reverse complement strand
TTTTGAAACAACTTTCATTATACATGTTCTGAAAATACAAATGACTTTATTTGTGATGTTGGCTTTCTTTTTTTCGGGAACGTATTGCTCAATCGGTCAAGTGGTTAAAGAACAACCTGAATCTACCATGACGAAAAAAGAACTTATTGACAACCGAAATACTGAAGTGAATAAAGGAGCAATGACGCCTATAACCATTGCAAAGCAACAAGCCCTCCATTTGCAAAAGTTGTTAAAGTTACATGATGATCAGGCGATAAAGGCACATGAAATATGTCTTAACGTAGAAAATGAAATTTCCAAAATTTCAAATGATTTGGACGAAAACAAAAGATTGGTTGAAATAAATAACTACGAAATAATTAGAAGTGAAAAACTGAAAGAAATCATAACAGCCGATCAATTCAGAACGTATCAGAATTACATACAAAGTGAAAGATAAAAAAAGAGGCTTAAATTTAAGCCTCTCTTATTTAATCTATTTCTCCATTGCTGGAGGATATTTCTCCATAACTTTCGAAACAAACTCCTGAATACGTTCTTCTTTTTTATCCATTCTTTGGGACAAATAACCTGTACCCATGCCTTGCCATATTAATTCTTTTTTATTAGAATCAATTAGATCGATATACAAGGTGCCTTCAGTTGTAGTGGATACCATCGGCTGTTGATTCCAGCCCCAGCCCCAGCCACCAAAGCCTCCCCAGCCCCAGCCGCCAAGACCCCAGTTGTTATTGTAAACGTCAACACGCTGCTGTGATTTTGTGAAAATACTAACAAGTACATCTGGACTTTCGGATTTGGTAAAACCTTTTGTCATCATTTCAGATTCAATGGCACGAAGAATTCGTCTTTTATCCAAATCACTAATTTCGGCTTTGTCAATGCCTGGTTTATAGAATGCAAAGGTCTTATATTCATTGAAGCTTGCATTTTTGTCGTAATCAGCAGCTACTTTAACAGAGCTACAGGAGGAGACCACCAACATAAGTATTGGGAGTATCCCTAAAATATTTAATATTCTTTTCATTTTCATTTTGCTTTTTTATTTAGATTTATAACGAGTTCAATAAATTGTTATCAACAGTGTTTGGAAGTGTTACTTTTAGATTGGGCTCTAGTTCCATGGCGCGTTTGATGGTAAAAATGGCCTCTTCATTTCTTGCCCAACTGCGCCGCGCGATTCCGTTGTTGACATCCCAAAAGAGCATGGATTTTAAACGTCTTTCGGAGTCTATAGAACCATCAAGAACCATACCAAATCCCCCATTTATGACTTCGCCCCAACCGACACCACCTCCGTTATGGATGCTCACCCAAGTAGCGCCTCTAAAGCTATCTCCTATCACATTGTGTATTGCCATGTCTGCGGTAAAATGAGAGCCGTCATAAATATTGCTTGTTTCCCTGTAAGGTGAGTCGGTTCCTGAAACGTCATGATGGTCTCGGCCTAGTACAATATGGCCAATTTCATTTTTGGCAATGGCATCATTGAATGACTGTGCAACCTTCATGCGGCCTTCTGCATCTGCATATAAAATTCGGGCTTGTGAGCCTACTACTAATTTATTTTCTTGAGCACCTTTGATCCATTGGATGTTATCAGCCATTTGTTGCTGGATTTCTTGTGGTGCGTGTTTTTTAAGTGCTTCTAAAACATCACAGGCAATTTTATCCGTCTTTACTAAATCCTCTGGCTTGCCTGAAGCACAAACCCAACGAAATGGTCCAAAACCGTAGTCAAAACACATGGGTCCCATAATATCCTGTACATAACTTGGATATTTAAAGTCCTTGCCTAAAGTTGGCTGTTCTGACATAACATCTGCACCGGCGCGTGATGCTTCCAATAAGAAGGCATTACCGTAATCGAAAAAATAGGTGCCCTTTTCGGTATGCTTGTTAATGGCTCTAGCGTGACGGCGTAATGTTTCCTGTACTTTCTCTTTAAACAGCTTGGGGTTGTTCGATAGCATCTCGTTCGAGTCTTCAAAAGAGATATCCACAGGGTAATAGCCACCAGCCCAAGGATTATGTAAAGAGGTCTGGTCACTTCCTAAATCGATATGGATATTTTCTGAATCGAATTTCTCCCATACATCGACAATGTTTCCTAGATAGGCTATGGATATCGTTTCCTTTTCGCTTTTGGCTGATTTCACTCTTGCGACCAATTCATCTAAATCTGTAATTTTTTCGTCAATCCAGCCTTGGTCCAATCGCACTTGGGTTATCTTAGGGTTTACTTCCGCGCATACTGTTATACAACCTGCAATGTTACCAGCTTTTGGCTGTGCACCACTCATGCCTCCCAATCCCGAAGTGACAAATAAATTGCCTTTAGGTGATTTCTTTATTTTTCTAAATGCATTCAACACGGTAATTGTCGTGCCATGAACAATGCCTTGTGGTCCAATATACATATAACTCCCTGCTGTCATCTGGCCATATTGTGTGACACCAAGTGCGTTGAATTTTTCCCAGTCATCGGGTTTCGAATAATTGGGAATCATCATTCCGTTGGTTACCACGACTCTCGGCGCTTCTTTATGAGATGGGAATAAGCCCATCGGATGCCCAGAATACATGACCAATGTTTGCTCATCATTCATTTCGCACAAATACTTCATGGTCAATCGGTATTGTGCCCAATTGGAAAATACAGATCCATTACCTCCATACGTAATTAGCTCGTGAGGGTGTTGCGCGACTGCATAGTCCAGATTGTTTTGGATCATGAGCATAATGGCTGCTGCTTGTTTAGACTCTGCTGGGTAGTCTTCAATGGGTCTTGCATACATCCGATACTCTGGCCGAAATCGATACATATAAATTCTTCCGTACGCTTCTAACTCCTGTTGGAATTCTGGTAATAGCTCCGCATGGTGTTTTTTATCAAAATAGCGCAAGGCATTGCGAAGTGCCAGTTTTTTTTCTTCAGCGGATAGGATGTCCTTTCGTTTTGGAGCATGGTTTATAACGGTATCATAGGGTTTTAAAGGCGGCAAATCGTTAGGTATTCCTTCTTTAAGCTGTGCTTCAAATGATATCGCAGTTACTGGCATTACTTTTTTTTTAATGTATTTTTATTGAAACCGTACGGACAATGTCTACATCCACTTTCGCAACAATACCCGCGTTTTAAATGATAGTGTTCGGTAAAACAACGATAACCTTCTGGTGTTAGGTAATAATCGACTTCTTCACGTGGGACAATTTTCTTCATATATGACAAAGATAATGTAAATTGGATAGATTTTTGATTCTAGAAAAACATGATAATTGTCTCAAAATATTTTGTGCCAAAAGGTTATATTGGTTTGACGCTCTTCCCGTTTGTGATTATAAAACATTCATTGCTAAAGGAAAATCAGGTCCTTATCAATCATGAGAGAATTCATTTAAGGCAACAGATAGAATTATTGGTACTTCCCTTCTTTATTTGGTATGGCATTGAGTTCTTAGTTCGCTTAATCCATTACAAAAGTTGGACTTTGGCGTACCGGAATATATCCTTTGAGAGGGAAGCTTATGGCCAGGAGTTACGCAAAGGCTATTTGAGGTCACGTCAAATTTGGCAGTTCTTGAAATATCTTTAATGATATCACCGATTTTTATTAAAGTTTAACACACTCCATTTTAACTTTGGTACCAGAATAGGCCCAGAAGTATAAACCTGTCTTGCCAGAATGATTTCTATATATAAGAATGACATATTCGCTGTACATTAGAGGTGAATTTGGCTTCGATTAAAACTTGCAATTGATAAGTCCGCATGAATGGTAGTATAGGATTGACCATTCAAATAAACGACAGGTATATAATATTATGGTATTTTTACAACTTCATCTAGACATATTTTTAAAGTGATTTCGAACCTTAATCTATTACAAATTACCAATGTCAAATTGGACTTTCCTAACACTTTTGGCTGTGAAATTTATATCAAACCTGAATATCTTATTCATCCAGTTGTTTCGGGTAACAAGTATCGAAAATTAAAGTACAATTTACAAGAAGCCAGAATCCAAGAGAA
>JBBSLN010000268.1:0-4042 GCA_038255205.1 Flavobacteriales bacterium | reverse complement strand
GTTTTCAATAATTGTCTCATGTGAAGAGATTCTTCATCATAAGTTTCAGTCTGTGCAATTTCATCAGCCTCTAGAGTGATACGCTCATCAGAGAATAACATAAAGTGGTGAATCAATATTTTAGCCGCCTCTGTTAGAGCTTCCTTTGGGTTTATTGAACCGTCTGTGATGATTTCAAAAACCAGTTTTTCATAATCTGTTTTTTGTTCTACACGAAAGTTTTCAATACTGTATTTAACATTCTTTATTGGAGTGTAAATAGAATCTGTAAAGATAGTTCCGATGGGTGCAGACGCTTTTTTGTTTTCTTCAGCAGGAACATAACCTCTGCCCTTTTCGATTGTAAGCTCCATATTGATGCTCACTTTAGGATCTAAATTACAAATCACCAAATCTTTGTTCAATACTTGGAATCCAGAGATGAATTTTTGAAAATCACCAGCAGTAATTTGGTTTTGACCAGACACAGAAATTGTAACGGTTTCGTTATCGATTTCATCAATCTGACGCTTAAAGTTAACTTGCTTCAAGTTCAAGATCATTTCCGTAACGTCTTCCACTACGCCTGAAATGGTAGAAAATTCGTGATCCACACCTTCGATTCTAACTGATGTGATTGCGAAACCTTCCAAAGAAGATAACAAAACTCTTCTTAAAGCATTTCCTACTGTTAATCCGTAACCTGGTTCAAGAGGTCTAAACTCAAACTTCCCTTCAAAAGGAGTTGAATCTATCATTATTACTTTGTCAGGTTTCTGAAAATTTAATATTGCCATATTTTTCTTCGTTTTAATTGTTCTTTAGTTGCGCGGTCTAAAAGTTTGAAGAACACTAACAGACCCTTTGGCTAAATACCAATAAAATTAATTTTTATTTAGAATATAATTCGACGATAAATTGCTCGTTGATGTTTTCTGGAATCTGAACTCGTGCAGGAACAGAAACATAAGTTCCTTCCTTCGTATCGTTGTTCCATGTAATCCATTCGTACACATTGCTAGAATTAGCCAATGCATTTTGAATAGCTTCAAGTGATTTAGATTTTTCTCTAACGGCTACTTTATCGCCAGCTTTTAATTGGTAAGATGGGATGTTCACGATTTCTCCATTCACAGTGATGTGTCTATGAGAAACTAATTGACGTGCACCACTTCTTGAAGAAGATAATCCCATTCTGTAGACGACATTATCCAATCGTGATTCCGCTAATTGAAGCAAGACCTCGCCGGTAATACCTTGTGCAGCGGTTGCTTTTTTGAACATGTTTCTGAATTGACGCTCTAAAATACCATAGGTATATTTTGCTTTTTGCTTCTCCATCAATTGGATTGCATATTCAGATTGTTTCCCACGACGTCTAGTTGCACCGTGTTGACCTGGAGGATAGTTTCTTTTATCGAACGCTTTATCATCTCCGTAAATAGCTTCACCAAATTTTCGAGCTATTTTAGTTTTAGGACCAGTATATCTTGCCATTTATAATTGTTGTTTTGAGAGTGGTTATGAATTAAGGTCTTAATCTTATCCTTCGATACCCGTTGATCTCTCGTTAATACTTGTTTATAATTTTTTTTCAGTTTGCAAATTTACGTATAAAAAATCAATATCAAGCGATTATAATGCCTGATATTAATTTTTGATTTACGAGGTCCGATTTACGATTGTTCCCAATCAAAAATCGTAAGTCGTAATTTGAAATTCGTTAAACTCTTCTACGTTTTGGAGGACGACATCCGTTGTGAGGTAATGGAGTAACATCGATGATTTCAGTTACTTCAATACCTGCATTATGGATAGAACGGATAGCAGATTCTCTACCATTTCCTGGTCCTTTAACGTAAACTTTTACTTTTTTAAGTCCTGCATCTCTCGCAACAGCTGATGCATCTTCTGCTGCCAATTGAGCTGCATAAGGAGTGTTCTTTTTAGAACCTCTAAAACCCATTTTACCAGCTGATGACCATGATACAACATCTCCCTTTTTGTTTGTCAAAGAGATGATGATGTTGTTGAATGATGCCGCAATATGTGCTTCACCCACAGAGTCAACAATGACTTTACGCTTTTTAACTTTTGTACTTGCCTTTGCCATATTATTTAGTGTTCAGTGTTCAGTGATCAGTGTTCAGACATCCAGAATGGAAACAAATCCATAAATATATCATCATACCAAATACATCGCACTAGTATCTAGTTATTATTTAGTTACCTTTTTCTTGTTAGCAACTGTTTTTCTTCTTCCTTTACGTGTTCTAGAGTTATTTTTAGTGCGTTGACCTCTTAACGGAAGTCCAGCTCTATGACGGATACCTCTATAACATCCAATATCCATTAAACGTTTGATGTTCAATTGGATTTCAGAACGTAATTCACCTTCAATAGTAAAAGAACCCACAGCCTCACGAATACTACTGATCTCGTCGTCTGTCCAATCTTGTACTTTAGTGCTTTCATCAACTTTAGCCTCGGCTAAAATTTGTTCCGCTCTACTTTTGCCTATACCGTAAATATAGGTCAACGCGATAACGCCTCTTTTCTGTTTTGGTATATCTACCCCTGCAATTCTTGCCATAAATTAATAGTTTGTGGTCAGTAGTTGGTAGTGGGTAGTCTTTAATGATTTTGAACTACCAACTAATAACTAAGGTCTAACCTCTTATTATCCTTGTCTTTGTTTGAATCTAGGATTCTTTTTGTTAATGACGTAAAGTCTTCCTTTTCGACGTACCAATTTGCAATCGGCACTTCTTTTTTTAACTGATGCTCTAACTTTCATCTGTCCTAATTTATTGTTTTTTATTGTTCAGATGGAACTTCTCAGTTTCATCTGTTCTAGTTTATTAATATCTATAAGTTATGCGAGCCTTTGATAAATCATAAGGGCTCATTTCTAATTTCACTTTATCCCCTGGTAATAATTTGATATAGTGCATACGCATTTTACCAGAGATATGCGCCGTCACAATATGACCATTTTCTAATTCAACACGAAACATAGCATTTGATAATGCCTCAATGATCGATCCGTCTTGTTCTATTGCTGATTGTTTTGCCATTTTTTAGTTTTTAGTTTTTAGTGGGCAGTGGGTAGTACATTCATTCTGTTTATTTGAATTAACTAACCGCTATCCTCTATCCACTACATATCTTTTTAAGCTACTGCCTTTCTATTTTTACCGGTTTTCATCAATCCATCATAGTGTTTGTTCAACAAATATGAATTTATCTGTTGCATCGTGTCAATTGCGACCCCCACCATAATCAGTAACGATGTGCCACCGAAAAACAATGCCCAACCTTGTTGCGTCCCCATAATCTGAACGACGAATGCTGGGAACACAGCTATCAAGGCCAAAAATATAGAACCTGGTAAGGTAATTTGCGACATCACTTTATCTAAATATTCTGATGTTTCGGTTCCAGGTCTAATACCGGGAATAAAACCACCACTACGTTTTAAATCGTCTGCCATTTTATTGGTAGGAACAGTAATTGCCGTATAGAAATACGTGAAAATAATGATCAATATAGCAAATACAAGATTATACCAAAATCCGAAAATATTTGAAAATTCAGCTGTCATCCATTGACCAGCATCGCTTGTGCCAAATGATTTACCGATTAAACTTGGAACGAACATAATTGCTTGAGCAAAGATGATTGGCATAACACCCGACGCATTTAATTTTAAAGGTAAAAATTGACGTGATCCAAATACATTTTTTTCATATCCCCCAGAGGCAGTACGACGTGCATACTGAACAGCAATCTTACGAACAGCCATTACCAACATAATAGATGCAAGGATAATTAACATCCAAATTACTAATTCTATCAATACCATCATAAGTCCACCATTTCCGCCACCACTAACTCTCGAAGCGTAATTCTGTACGAATGAAGCAGGCATACGAGCAATGATACCGACCATAATCAATAATGAAATACCGTTACCAATACCTTTATCGGTAATCTTCTCTCCAAGCCACATAGCGAATACACAGCCTGTTACCAATATAATTACTGAAGATACATAGAACAT
>JBBSLN010000267.1:0-4049 GCA_038255205.1 Flavobacteriales bacterium | reverse complement strand
TCACCTTTATCAGCCGTTTCTTCACCCATAATCATTCTGAAGATAGTGGTTTTACCGGCACCATTTGGACCGATGACGCCTACGATTCCTGCTTGTGGTAGATTAAAATTTAAATTATCATAAAGCAATTTATCTTCATATCCTTTGCTCACACCAATGGCTTCAATCACGTTCGTTCCCAAACGCGGACCATTTGGAATGTAGATTTCCAGTTTTTCATCGAGCTGTTTTTGGTCTTGGCTCATTAATTTGTCGTAGTTATTCAAACGTGCTTTTTGCTTCGTTTGTCTACCTTTCGCACCTTGACGAACCCATTCCAACTCACGCTCCAAGGTTTTCTGGCGCTTGGAAGCCACTTTGCTTTCTTGAGCCATTCGTGTCGACTTTTGGTCTAACCAAGACGAATAATTACCTTTCCATGGAATGCCTTCGCCTCTATCCAATTCTAAAATCCAGCCTGCAACGTTATCCAAGAAATATCTATCGTGGGTTACGGCTATAATGGTTCCTTTATATTGTGATAAATGCTGCTCTAACCAATGTACAGATTCTGCATCCAAGTGGTTCGTAGGCTCATCCAATAGCAACACATCAGGCTCTTGCAAGAGCAATCGACACAAAGCGACACGACGTCGTTCACCACCAGAAAGCACCGAAATTTTCTTATCACCATCGGGAGTACGAAGAGCATCCATGGCGATTTCAAGTTTGGTATCGAGTTCCCAAGCATTGGACGCATCGATTTTATCTTGAAGGACAGCCTGTTTGTCCATCAACTTCTGCATCTTATCTGGGTCAGAATAGATTTCTTCCAAACCGAACATATCGTTGATTTTATTGTATTCATCAAGAATGGCAACGGTTTCCGCAGCACCTTCACGGACTACTTCCATGACGGTCTTGCTTTCGTCCAATTGTGGTTCTTGTTCCAAATAACCAACGGAATAATCCTGAAGAAACGTTACATCACCTTGATAATTCTTATCAATTCCAGCAATAATTTTTAATAGGGTAGATTTTCCTGAACCGTTGAGACCGAGAATCCCAATTTTCGCTCCATAAAAAAAACTTAAATGGATATTTTTTAAAACAGGTGTATCAGCACCCTTAAAGGTCTTTGTGAGACCTCGCATTGAGAATATTACTTTTTTATCGTCAGACATTTTTATTTACGATTTTTGATTTACAGTTATTTGGAATTGAATTCTGGACTTTTTTAGACACGAATTTCACGAATTTTCACGAATAAAATTATACGTTCAAATTTTAAAAACCACACTATGGTTACTGCAGACTGCGGACTGTCGACTGAAGACTTTCTTCAAACTCTTCCTTTCAGCGCATTAAAGACCCAAGCGATGGCGAAAAAGCCTATTCCCACGGCAGCAAAACCGTAACCTGCGACTTCATAATATCGAAATGCACCCAAGGCTATCAATCCGATTCCAACAATTATCATGATAGTTGTGGCCCAAGCCAGGATTGTGTTTTTATTCATTGACATAATTTCATTTTTAAGGGAACTACAAATATCGTTATTTTTAAATAAAAAAAGCACCCAAAACTGGATGCCTTTTATTCTTTTTGATGATTAAATTAACTCATTGGTACTTCAATCAGCAACAATTCCGAATCTACTTCGGAACTGATTGTAAATGAATCCGTTTCCGTAATACCGATTGCATCCCTTTTCCCTAGATTATCTGTTCCTATTGAGACACTACCATTAATAGTCATTAAATATACACCTTGATTATTTCCATCAATATTGTAATCGAAACTATTTCCTTGGCTTAAATCCAATCTAGATATTTTGGCATCCTGATGAATCTGAAGACTACCATCAACTGGTTTATCAATGGATGACACAACAATTTGAAGTTGATTTTGACGTTCGGCTTTATCAAATTGTTTCTGTTCATAACGAGGCTCCACGTTGCGCTTATTTGGAATAATCCATATCTGGAATAAATTCAAATGTGTATCATCGCTTCCATTCATTTCGGAATGTGCGACACCAGTACCAGCTGACATAATCTGAACTTCACCTGCTTCAATGGCCTGCCAAGCATCTTTCATAGTGTCGCGGTGTTTCAAACTGCCACTTAATGGAATCGTAATGATTTCCATATTGTCATGAGGATGTGTTCCAAAACCCATTTTTGGAGCGATAATGTCATCATTTAGTACTCTTAATGCTCCAAATTGCATTTTATCTTTGTCAAAATAATTTGCAAAACTGAAGGAGTGATTGGCCTGCAACCATCCGTGATTGGCAGAACCTCTGCTGTCTGCTTTGTGAATAACTGTTTTCATAGTCCTCCCTAAATCCCTCCGAAGGAGGGACTTTTGATTTGGTATATTTTATTAATTTCTATCATTTAAATAATTGGTACTTCTATCTTTTCCAATTAGAAAGCAAAAAATGAATAGACGCTTTTTTAATTCAATCTTCTATTAAAAGATGAGATTAAAAATAGTTACGCTCTCACATCTGAATATTTTGGGTTTTCGTCAAATACTTTTGCTACATATGGACAAGTTAGGGTTGCTTTTAAATCGTGTTCTCGCATATAGTCAACTGATGCTTTTACCAATTTCAGTCCTAAATCACTTCCTCTGAACTCGTCATCAATTAGTGTATGGTTTATGTCAATTTCTTTGTCATTGGCGAATACATAGGTCATTTCTCCTATTTCTTTTCCTTCGTGTTGCAATGAAAATTTACCTTTGCTTTTCAGTTTTTTATGTATTACGTCCATAATTTGAATTTATAATTCTTTTTGAAATTGTTTCACTGCATCTTTTAAGGTGTCATCAAATTCTGAATCTGTTATTTTTCCATCCGCAAATTTATCGCCGAATAATGGCAAGGAAAATTCCGCAGCAATTTTCGCATCGTGATATGGAAATCTACTGTGAGCCATTGCCGAAACTGACGCTCCTCCTCTGCCACCTGGCGAAGCTGACATTAACAACATAGGTTTTCCGCTAAAAAACTTGTTCTCGTGTCTCGACAACCAATCAAATAGATTTTTCCAGACTGAAGTATATGCACCATTATATTCTGCTAAAGACACGACGATGCCATCAGTTTCTTTGATGTGTTTATAAAATATTTTTGCGTTTTCAGGAATTCCCTCTTTATCTTCTAAATCTTTACTGTACATCGGAAGTTCAAAATCATTCAAATCCAAAATGGTCACTTGGGCCTCTTTTACCAAACTTGAGGCATAAGTTGCCAATTGTTTATTTATCGACTCTGGGCTGTTGCTTCCTGCAAAGGCTAAAATATTTTTCATTGTGTATTTTTTTCGTTTTTAAATCGGTTAAAACCAAATTTACGACAATGCCATTCATATTGCAACCCAAGGTATTCCATATGAGGGGATTTAACTTTTAATTAGTATTTAGGCGGATTTCCTGTTTTTGTATGACTGTTAAAGTTCGTATTTTAGCATCAAAACAAAAAATAACATGGACCTTAACTTCAACAAAAACGAAGACCACAATAAACTCCTCCTCTCTGATTTACGACAACGCTTTGCTAAAGTGAAACTTGGTGGCGGTCAAAAAAGTATCGATAAACATCATGAAAAAGGCAAAATGACTGCCAGAGAGCGAATTGAATATCTGTTGGACGCAAAATCCAAGCGTATTGAAATAGCTGGTTTTGCGGGTGACGGTATGTATAAAGAACATGGCGGATGCCCTTCTGGTGGCGTCGTGGTGAAAGTCGGTTATATAAAAGGAAAACAATGCATGGTGATTGCAAACGATGCTACAGTAAAAGCCGGAGCTTGGTTTCCGATTACAGGGAAAAAAAATCTCCGTGCTCAAGAAATTGCCATGGAAAACCGATTGCCTATCATCTATTTGGTGGATTCTGCCGGTGTATATTTACCAATGCAAGATGAAATATTCCCGGACAAAGAACATTTTGGCCGCATCTTTAGGAATAACGCCATCATGAGTAGCATGGGAATCACTCAAATATCCGCGGTGATGGGAAGTTGTGTAGCTGGTGGCGCCTACTTACCAATTATGAG
>JBBSLN010000266.1:0-4052 GCA_038255205.1 Flavobacteriales bacterium | reverse complement strand
TGATTTGACCATCATTCCTTTACTTAATCGTATCTATGGCTCTGTACCCTCAAAGATATTTGAATATGCAAAACTGGGCCTTCCTATGCTTTATTTTGGAGGAGGTGAAGGTGAGGACGTCATTAAAGAACATCATTTGGGATGGATTGCAAAGGCAGGAGATTATGAGCATTTGAATCAAGTCATTTCAAGCATCAAAAAACCTGAACTCAATATTGACAAAAGACAAACGATACAGCAAACTGCTGTTAACCATTTTGACTTTAATAAACAGGTAGATGCACTTATCGGCAAGCTTTAATATGCCTTTTCGTCGCCTTTAACGGCGTTCAAGAAAGTTCTTGTTATGATTTTTAAGTCTAGCAACAGCGACCAATTTTCGATATAAAAGATATCATATTTAACCCGACCTATAATATCCTTATCTGATTCTATTTCTCCTCTAAATCCGCTTATTTGGGCAAGTCCCGTAATTCCTGGTTTTACAAAATGGCGCACCATAAACTTATCGATGCGTTTGGCGTAAATGTTTGTATGGCTTACCATGTGAGGTCGTGGACCAACAACAGACATATCGCCAAAAAGCACATTGAAAAATTGTGGTAATTCATCAATGCTCGTTTTTCGGATAAACCTACCAATTTTAGTGACCCGTTCATCGCCTCTAGTAGCTTGGTACAAATGGGCATCAATATTTGGCATCATCGAACGAAATTTATAACAATCAAACTCCTTATAATTAAACCCATTTCGTGATTGTTTGAAAAACACGGGGCCTTTGGATTCTAATTTAATTAAAATGGCAATGATAGGCGTGAGCCATGACAGAATGAAAATGATGATGAGGCTTGAAAATATAATATCGAATGACCTTTTTAAAACGGTGTTGATAGAATCTTCTAAAGGAATATTCCTCAATGAAAGAATCGGAATGTAATCGTAGTATTCGTATTTTAATTTTTTAGAATAGATTTCTTTATTGTCCGGAAGAAATTTCAGGATTTTTAAATTGTTATCCACAAAATCCGCTATTTCATTAATTTGATAATTAGAAAGTTCAGAAATGGAACAGTATATTTCATCAATATCTTCACTTATGATATACTCGAAACATTCAGCTAGTTCCATATTGCTTTTTTCTTTGAAACTAAAAGTTCTTTTGTGAATGTATCCATACTCTGGATTGTTCTTGAAAAAACTCTCTAATGCTACAGTTTTCTTGTTCACACCAAAAATGACCGTTTTTCTATAATTCCCTCCAAATGAGGTTCTATACCTTTGAAGTAGGTAATAAAGTGCAAATTTGAAAAAGGCAATCCCAAAAAAGGATATCAAAACATGTTTGAAGATTATAAGCGGATAGATATGTAAATCGTAATTATAGCCTGCAAAAGCAAACATAACAAGCGCAAATAAGACCATTTGACGAAAGATCAATGCAAAGATAGTCACTTCCCTGGTAAAACGAAAAACTTCGTAAAATTTAGAATAAACTGATAGAACGATCCATGACATTGAAATAATACCTATAAAAATAAAAGGATCAATATTCTTATAAAAATAAAAGATGGCAAGCCCATTAATAATACTTAAATCGATTAAGTAGGATATCGGTCTTAAATATCCTGAATAACGTCCTTGCTTGAATAAACTCAACTTATCTCTTTATGTGTTTTACAAAATCTTTGTGTTCACTCCTGAAAAGTTCTTCTTCCGAAAGATTTTTAAAATAATCATATGTGATGCGCATTCCTTCAGCTCTGTCTACTTTCGGCTCCCAATTCAATAATTTTTTTGCCAAACTGATATCTGGCTGTCTTTGCATCGGGTCGTCAACAGGCAATGGTTTGTAGATTACCTTCTGATCGGTTCCCGTTAATTTGATAATCTCTTCGGCAAAATCGCTAATAGAGATTTCGTGAGGATTCCCAATATTTACAGGATATGAATAGTCACTTAACAATAATTTATAGATGCCTTCTACTTGATCATCTACATAACAGAAGGAACGTGTTTGAGAACCATCTCCAAACACCGTTATATCTTCACCTCTCAGAGCCTGACCCATAAATGCAGGAATAACGCGTCCGTCATTCAATCTCATTCTTGGCCCATAGGTATTAAATATTCGAACAATACGTGTCTCCAAACCATGAAACCTGTGATATGCCATGGTTATCGATTCTTGAAAGCGCTTGGCTTCATCATAAACACCTCTTGGTCCGATGGTGTTGACATTACCATAATAATCTTCAGTTTGTGGGTGCACTAATGGATCACCATACACTTCTGAAGTAGAAGCAATGAGCAGTCTTGCGTTTTTAGCTTTAGCCAATCCTAACAAATTATGAGTACCCAAAGATCCTACTTTTAAGGTCTGAATCGGAATCTTTAAATAGTCAATGGGACTAGCAGGTGAAGCAAAATGCAAAATGTAGTCAAGTGTTCCTTCAATATTTATGTATTGAGTCACATCGTGCTCAATAAAATTAAAATTGGGATGAGGCGCTAAATGGCTTATGTTTTTTGCGTCTCCCGTAATAAAGTTGTCCATTCCGATAACTTCAAACCCTTCTTTTATAAACCGATCACATAGATGCGATCCTAGAAAACCTGCCGCACCTGTTATAAGAACTTTTTTCATGATTTTTAAAAATTTTGTACTCTATTTCCTTGTAATTCCACTCCCAATACTATAATAAATAAATCCAATCGCTTCTAATTTTTGACGCTCCAAGAGACTTCTCCCGTCGAAAATAACCGCCGGTTTAAGCATATTATCATAGATTTTTTGCCAATCGTAGGTTTTAAATTCATCCCATTCTGTCAGGATTGCAACGCTATGAGATTTTTCACAAGCAATATACGGATCTACTTCTACAGTTAAGAGTGCTTTGTTTTCGGCACTTGTTCTCGTCTTCAAGTAATCAAGATCTGCATAAATTTGATGGGCTTTCACTTTTGGGTCATGCACCGAAATTCTAGCTTGCTCATTCAATAAATTGTCCGCGACTTTTATCGCTGCCGATTCTCTAGTGTCATTGGTATCCTTTTTAAATGCCCAACCAAAAAATGTGATTTTTTTATCCGAAACTGTATTGTATAATGTGGTAATCAATTTGTTCGTAAAGCGTTCTTTTTGATAATCATTCATTATAACGACCTGTTCCCAGTAATCGGCTACTTCATTGAGTCCATAAGACTTCGCAATATAGACCAAGTTCAGGATGTCCTTTTGGAAACATGAGCCACCAAAACCGACAGACGCCTTTAGAAATTTTGATCCAATTCGACTGTCCATTCCTATAGCTTTTGAAACCTCATTCACGTCTGCTCCAGTTTCCTCACATATTTCGGACATTGCATTGATTGATGACACTCGTTGTGCCAAAAAAGCATTTGCTGTGAGTTTTGATAGTTCAGAAGACCAGACATTAGTAGTCAAAATACGCTCTTTAGGCACCCAATTTGCATATATATCTACCAAGGCTTGAGCGGCCTTGTCGCCTTCAGGGGTGGTGTCCCCGCCTATTAATACACGGTCTGGCATCAATAAATCAGAAACCGCTGTTCCTTCAGCCAAGAATTCTGGGTTTGATAATATTTCAAATTTTACGTTATTCCCTGTATGGTCTAAAATACTTTTGATTGCAGATGCCGTACGTACTGGAAGTGTCGATTTTTCAACAACAATTTTGTTTTGTTTGGAGACTCTTGCGATTTGGCGGGCGCAAAGCTCTATGTATTTAAGATCCGCAGCCATTCCCTTACCTTTGCCGTATGTCTTAGTAGGCGTATTAACAGATATGAAAATCATTTCAGCTTCGTCCATCGCCTTATCAACCTCTGTCGAAAAAAATAAATTCCGCCCTCTTGCCTCCTTAACGACAGCATCCAACCCTGGTTCAAAAACCGGTAGATTGTCTAAATTACCGTCATTCCAATCAGCTATCCGTTTTTCATTTAAATCGACAACAGTGACCTTAATGTGAGGGCATTGTTGGGCAATAATAGCCATAGTTGGACCTCCAACATACCCAGCACCGATGCAG
>JBBSLN010000265.1:0-4071 GCA_038255205.1 Flavobacteriales bacterium | reverse complement strand
TGGAGCCGTTAATGGAAACATAACGACAGCTAAAAAATCCCACATCTTATTTTGGAATGTGTCACAAAACAAGTCCTTAACCAAGCCCTTTCTTTTAGAGCACATACGCCAATCAAAACCAGAAATCATAGCGCTCGTGGAAGCGGATGATGTATCTGGTGAAGATATGAAGATTCTTAGAGACAACTTTCCAGATTACCAATTCAAGGCCTTGGAAGGCAATATGTTGGTTGGCGTTAAAGGCATTATTGAGAGTGTCGAATTTCAATCAATCGCTGGTATTTGCAACTTCAATTATGTCAAAGCAACAATTCATCAGAAACAAATGGCTATAATGATTTCAGATGTTATTGCCGTGCCACTAGTGAATCGGAAAAAATCTTTGGGCATCATTTACGACTTTACTCAAAAACATCCCGTGGATGTTCTATTAGGAGACTTTAACACGCCCTATGAAAGTGTATTTTTTGAGCCGTTCAAAACTGAATTTCAAAGCTTCCATCCCTATAGTATTGGGATGACCTCCACATGGCCAATTCCATTTCCGGTAATTGAAATTGACCACATTTGGCTTGCCCAAGATTACAATCCCATACAGCTTCATAAATTCCATAGCAGTCTTTCCCGCCACAAATTGCTACTTGCAGAATATCAGTAAGCATATTTAGTAAGTATGTTATAATATACCCAATAATGAGTATTGTTTTTAAAATGATTTTGAAGTATATTTCAATTTTTATTCAGAATTAAGCAAAAAAAAAAAAAAACCGAATGTGATGCCATGGATTCACAAATATTAGGTCAGAATATTACTTTGTTCAATAAATGATAGCATTTACTAATCAAATAATTTAACAATACGATTAGTAGCAATTAAAAGTCTGTATCATTCAATTTATAGGCACAGCTTTTGCTAACATTGATAGGTTGAACCGCTAATAATCAAAGATTATGAAATCACTATTACTTTCTCTAACCACACTTCTCCTTACTGTATTTCCTGCTAATTGTCAAACTATTGTAGGCACTTATACTAATAAGTGGCAAGCAGTATCTGGTGAAGCTATTTCTTATACGCTTACCCTCGAGGAGGATGGCACCTTTACTTTTCAATCCATTAGTAGCTATATGGAGACCATCGCTGATACAACAATTGAGGCTAAAGGCACTTGGAGATTAGACAATCACTTATTAGTTCTTACAACACAAGGGGATTCCACCGAACTGTCTTCAAATTTGAACAAGAATAAGGCTAAATATTTTAATATTTCCTTAAGAAACCCAAACTTTAATATGGTGAAACCGTCATTAAGGTTTTATGAGTCCCGTGTTTTTTATGCAAAAAACATGGAGTTAATTAAGTCCGAAACGAGTGTGACTACCATTTCAGATTAAATTTGAAGTTTGTAATTTTATCCATCTCAATAGCGTTAATTCAGTCTCAAAACATTAAAGACACGTGGAATGCCTTCAACAACTGTGTGGGCTTTTAAATAAATACTAAAGATATAAATGAGATCCCATGCGTTTGATTTTAACAATTTGAAAGCACGATTCATAAGTATATCTCTTAATGACACACCTGAAAGAAATGTAAGGCGGCATTAAAATTTTAAGCAACTAAAGTTCCTTGGGGAAAGGAATGGAACTATTCAAGGATGAATAATCTCCCTTGCCATTTTACCTTTCGTTTCGAGGTAAAAAATCCCTACATTTAGCCTTAATGAACACAAAAAACTATGACATTATCATCTGTGGCGCAGGTCCTGCAGGCTGCACTGCGGCATACCAACTTTCAGGTAAAGGGCTTCGTATAGCAGTATTGGACAAGGATTATTTTCCCCGCGATAAAATTTGCGGTGACGCCTTAAGTGCTGATGTCGTTAATCAGCTACATAGAATAGACGCTCGTCTCTCTGAAAATTTTCAAACATTCACTAAAAAAGTTCCGTCGCATGGTGTTCGTTTTTATGCGCCTAACGGAACCAATCTCGATATAGATTTCGTCAATAAGGCGCATCGTGAAGCTGCAGGTTATATTTCAAAGCGCTATGAATTTGATACTTTTTATTTCGACCACATCAAGAAATTAAAAGATATTGATATTTTTCAAAATCATAAAATTTTAGATGTAAAAATGGCACCAGACTCCGTTGAAGTATCTACAGAAACAGGTGTTTTTAATGCAAAAATGGTCATCGGAGCGGATGGGGCAAATTCAATTATCAATAGAAAATTGAGTAAAAATGTGTTTGACAAACGCCATCATTGTGCTGGATTAAGACAATATTTTGCCAATGTTTCAGGTTTTCATCCGAACAATCACATTGAACTTCATTTTTACAAAGATCTTTTACCAGGCTATTTCTGGATCTTCCCTTTGCCCAATAATCAGGCAAATGTTGGGTTAGGAATGCTGTCAAGCGAAGTGAGCAAACAAAAAATCAATCTAAAAAAGAAACTGGCTGACATTATCCAGAACCATCCCAACATTAAAGACCGATTTAAGAATGCCGAACCTTTAGAAAACGTCCAAGGCTTTGGCTTGCCCATCGGTTCTAGAAAGAAACAATTGTCTGGTGATCGATTTCTTCTTCTTGGAGATGCTGCGAATCTTATCGATCCATTCACAGGTGAAGGCATCGGGAATGCCATTCGTAGCGGACGCGTTGCTGCAGAACATCTTCTTAAAGCTTTTGAGAGGAATCGATTCGATGCCGAATTCAATAAAACATACGATCGTGAAATTTATCGGAAGATGTGGAAAGAATTACGAATAAGCCGTTCCATGCAGCTTTTACTTTATTATCCAAGGATTTTCAATTTTGTTATCAAAAAAGCTTCAAAAAATGAATCCATAAGAACCTTATTGACTTCCATGCTGGACAATATAGACCTTAAAAAAGAATTATTAAAACCAACATTTTATATTAAACTCATTTTTAATTGATGGATAGGCTGTCAGAATTCATTATTTTAGATGTATGAAAGCAGTAACTGTCAATCAACTCAAAAAAGAACTTATCACTTGCAATCCGAACGAACTCGTTGAACTGTGCTTGCGACTTTCCAAATTCAAGAAAGAAAACAAAGAACTCCTTACCTATTTACTCTTTGAGTCTTCAGATGAAAGTGGTTATATAGAAAGTGTCAAAAGCGAAATCGATGCACAATTTGAAAACATTAATACCAACAGTTATTTTTACATCAAAAAAAGTGTCCGTAAGATTCTTCGGCTTATAAAGAAGTTCAGTAGATACTCACTTAAAAAAGAAACTGAAGTTGAGTTATTACTCTATTTTTGTTTAAAATTGAACGCATTTAAACCTTCCATCTATAAAAACACAACCTTAACAAATATGTATTCAAGGCAATTGTTATTAATTAAAAAAAATGTGGCTTCGCTTCACGAAGATTTACAATATGATTATCAGATTCAGATTGACGATCTAGAAAATTAATTTAAAGTGCTTTGAAATAAATATATGAACCGTACTACGATATAATCCTTCCGTTTTCAAATTTTTTTAAAATTTTTACAATGTGCTATGAACAAGAAGGTTTATACCACAGTTAATATATGCATTGTTTCTGATCTTGGAAGTTTTTGCGACCTTAACTCCTTCATTAGTAGCCAAATTTAGACAGAATCTTTAAAATAATTTAATACGCGACTTAAAAGAGGACTGCCTATGAGCAGTTTTTTTGTGGAATAAACCCATCAAAATTTTAGTTAAAAAAATATTAAAAATAACAACTGTTAGTTATCTCGTCCAAAGATTACTTATTTTACGCTTTCAATTTAAAAACTATCCGATTTTGAAACACATTACCTTAAAAATCTCCCTGTTGCTATCCATCTTTGTAGTGATGTCGTGTTCCACGGCCAAGAAGGCTGCGAATTCGAAAAAAAATGCTACGGCAGGTGCTGAAGCAAAACCAGACAAAAAACCTGGAAAAGATGACATTCAACCTTATGATAAAGTCATTACTAAAGAAGCAAAAACCGACGAGGGCTTGTTCAAAGTACACAAAATAGATGAAAGTTATTTTTATGAAATTCCAGATTCT
>JBBSLN010000264.1:0-4096 GCA_038255205.1 Flavobacteriales bacterium | reverse complement strand
TAAGTGGTGCCAACCCTGAAACGATTCCCACGGAAAGTATTGACATTATCATCGTATCCATCAAAAACACGAATGCCTTGATGTTCAATAATGAAATACCGCTTCCTTTTGATGCCAAAGCTGATATTGTTTTTAATAAGAAATTCCTTCCGTTTCATTCCAATGGCATTAAATTCTCGGCAACAAACGACGGACGAAAAATGAGTTCGACCTTCTACTCCATTGGTGGCGGATTTGTCGTAAAGGAAGAACGAAAAAACTCAAAACGAAATAAAGCAATTTTCAACAATATGTTTCCATATCCAATACGATTAGGAACGGAATTGCTATCGTATTGCAAAGACCTCAACCTTCCAATCTCGAGTGTCGTTTTAAAGAACGAAGAATCCATCAGAGATTCAGAAACGATCAATTTTGAACTGAAACGCATCTGGAATACGATGTTGGAATGTATGTACATCGGTTGCCATACGGAAGGGAACTTACCTGGCGGGTTAAACGTTAGACGTCGTGCTTATGATATGCACCAAAACTTAAAAGGTGACAAGCAATATGAATCACCACAGCAATGGCTGGAAAGCATCCGAAATACAGAAGTTAAGTTTCGTGAGATCTTAAAATGGGTGAGTTGCTTTGCATTATCAGTTAATGAAGTCAATGCATCCCTTGGAAGAGTCGTTACCGCGCCAACCAACGGAAGTGCCGGTGTAATTCCTTCTGTGTTGATGTATTATATGGTCATCGAAAATCATGAAGCCGATTTTGAACACATTAAAAAGTTCTTATTGGTTGCTGGCGAGATAGGAAGCATCTTTAAAAAAGGAGCGACGATTTCAGCAGCGATGGGTGGCTGTCAGGCGGAAATTGGCGTTTCATCTGCCATGGCAGCCGGAGCATTGACTGAATTGCTTGGAGGAACACCTGAACAGGTATTGGTCGCGGCCGAAATAGCCATGGAACATCATCTCGGAATGACCTGTGACCCAATCGGTGGTTTGGTGCAGATTCCATGTATCGAACGCAATGCCATGGGTGCCATCAAAGCCATCAATGCCGCGGAAATGGCTCTGGATACGGACCCAAATAACGTCAAAGTCCCATTGGATAAAGTAGTACAAACGATGTGGGAAACTGCAAAAGACATGAATTCCAAATACAAGGAAACTTCAGAAGGTGGTTTGGCGGTTGGGGTTCATATGTCGGATTGTTAGAAAAGCCCATCTAAATCTTCCCGAAGGGAAGACTTTTAATTCGTCATAATTTTCAAGTTTTCGACTTTTTCAACACTGTTTGAGCTCTACATTCTGATACTATTTCAATCCGAAATCTCTCAAGTTGAAATCAAATAAGTATAATGACTGTTCAAAACTAAACTCATAAATTTATAAACTCATAAACCCTTTTTTAGCTTTTTCCAACTTTTAGATTATTTCGATTTTTTCAATTAATTCATTTTTTTAAATTATTTTCGAACTTAAAACTTAACCAGTTCCCCAATAACGAATGAAGTATTCGCCTTTCAAAATATGTTTATATATCGTATTGGCACTCTTGGTGTTACTAGGCATGACCTATTTAAGCACTTCCAAAAAACTTGATAGCGGAAAATATCAAGAAGGATTTTTCATCGGAGACATCACTATTAAATATCCAAAATCCACAAGCTTTTTGATGCAAGCAGCTGATGATAAATCGAATATCAAATCATTGGATAGTCTGGTGGAAAATATAGAAAACAGTATTAAGGATGAAGATTCCGATGCTGCTACGTTCGTGAAAATTCCTAATCTCAAAAAGCTCGATACTTCTAAAATACAACGCATTGCCTACCCTAAAAACAGACATGCAATCATCGCCCAACTTCGTGAGGATTTACAAAGTAATCAATGCAGAATTATACACTACGGCGATTCACAACTCGAAGGTGACCGTATTTCTGCCTATTTAAGAAATCGTTTGCAGTGATTATATGGTGGCAGTGGCCCAGGTTTTATTCCGATAGTTCAGGTGTATCAGCAAGTAAGCGCACAGGTCACTCCTTCTGAAAATTGGGCTCGCTATGCCTATTTTGATCCGACACAGGAAAAATTTCCTCATAAGAAATATGGCGCATATTCTTCATTATCGAGATTTACTCAAGCATATCCCACTCCGATTGACAGTTTAACCTTGGACAGTCTTAAGGTCACGAAAGCGACGATTGACGTTGGCATTTCAACCAAGTCATACGCAGCACTTCAGAAATTCAACAAAATAGGGCTTCACTATGGAAATTCAGTGGTACCGACTACGATGAAAGTCTATAACGATGGTGCTTTGATAAAAAATGAGATACTTATCAACGATGGCAATTACCATAAGGCTGCAATTGAATTGCCTTCCACCCCATCCAATATCAAAATCGAACTGGAAAGTAAAATAAGTCCAGATTTTTATGGCATTACGTTAGATGGTAGCAATGGCATTTCTCTTGATAATGTGGCCATGCGAGGCGGTTCTGGAACTGTGTTTGCAGGAACAGATGGTGAGAATTTCAGACAAATGTATCAGCAACTGCAACCGAAATTATTGTTATTCCAATATGGCGGGAATTCCATTCCTTATATAAAAGATTCTCTGGAAGTCAAGGAGTATGCCAGCTATATTAGAAACCACATGTTGTGGGTCAAACGCAAATCCAATAATGCCAATGTCATCTTTATCGGTCCGTCGGATATGACTACGATGGTCAATGGTCAGATGAAAACCTATCCTTTATTGCCGTATCTAAATCAGATTCTCAAGAAAGAATGCACTGAAAACGGTATCGCCTTTTGGAGTATGTTTGATGCCATGGGTGGAAAAAACTCCATGAAACATTGGGTAGCCCAAGATTTGGCAGCAGATGACTATACCCATTTCTCGCCTGCGGGCACCAAAATCATTTCAGAACTGTTCTTCCTGGCACTGTATCTGGATATAACCAATTTCAAATGAAATACGCCCTTTATATAATCTTTACATTGTTATCCTTGAATCTGTCCGCACAACGTTATGTCTTGGATAGCGTGAAACCTTTGCTTGAAGATCTTGTTAATTACGAAGCGAACACCTTTAAGCTGGCTTCAGAATCGCCTGCCTTTGAACGGTTTTTTCAAAAACTCGATTCAGTGTATAGCGGCAACCAAAAAAACCTGCACATCTTCCATATCGGAGGGTCACACATTCAGGCGGATATTTATTCGAATAAAATCAGAACCTATCTTCAAAACACCAATGAACTATCTCAAGGGCAACGTGGTTTTGTCTTTCCTTATGATTTAGCGCACACAAACAATCCGAGCAATTATCGCATTTCAGCTAAAAAAGACCTTTGGCAAGGCTATCGAAGCTCTGTCAGAAAGGATAGCATCGCTTGGGGTTTGTCTGGTGTAACTGCCGCTTTTAGAATGTATCAAGATACGGTGTATGTCAAATCAAATTATAGGAATTACACGAAACGTCCTTATGATTTCAATCGGATGCGTGTGTTTTACAATACTTGGAAGAATGATTACAGCTTGAACATTCTGGATAGTACATTGGTGACGTCGGATACATTGAATATGGACAGAATGTATCGCGAATTTCGTTTCAACCGACCAGTGGATTCTGTTGCATTCCGAATTCGTTTAAAAGACACGACCATCACCAAGCCCGAATTTGCATTGATGGGCATCGAATTCATGAACGAGAATCCTGGGATTGAATACACCAGCATTGGCGTGAATGGAGGAAGTTTTGATTATTACAAACGTGCCGCTTATTTTGAAAAACAGTTGGCATTGTATAAACCAGATATGTTTATCATTTCCATTGGAACCAATGATGCGTATATGCCAAAATCACAATTTAAAGCTGAAAAATTTAGAGAAAATTATGAGGCTTTCATCCAAATGATTCAACGTGTCAATCCAGATTGTGCCATCTTATTGACGGTCCCGAATGACGATTATTACCGCCGAAAATATCAAAACCCGAACACAGCCGTTCAAGAAGAAATCATTATGGAGCTGGCACAAAAATATAACATGGCAGTCTGGGATTTCTATGAGATTATGGGTGGCCTTGGCTCATC
>JBBSLN010000263.1:0-4096 GCA_038255205.1 Flavobacteriales bacterium | reverse complement strand
GAGTATTCAACTGCGTCAACCCAAATTAACATATTTCCACAATCCATTGGTCGATAAAAAAGAATACAAATATTCTAAACTCGAGCACTTGCAATATGTAATCCAGATCAATAGGGTGAATATTCAGAAAGGAGATTTGACAGTTCGAAATTTTGATACTGATTCCCTTATGCTAAAAACCGAAAATTTTACTGCTAACTTAATGGGTGTCCACTTAGATGCCAATACAGTGAAGCGTAGAATTCCGTTTCTATTTGATGATTATAACGTCAACTTTGACCATCTCTTCTATCAAGTAGGTGATTACGAAAATGTTGAGGTGCAATCTTCAAAAATCACCAAGATGGAATCCAATTTTAACAATCTTAAATTATATACTAAATATTCAAAGGGTGAGCTTACAAAAATGATTCCCTTTGAACGAGATCATTTCGATGTAACAATTAAATCTTTAAATTTAAAAGGACAGGACTTCGGATACAAACAAGACTCCATATTCTATTTCAATAGTTCTAAATTGGAGTTCAATGAGCCTATAATTAATGTTTATAGAAATAAATTAGTTGCTGACGACTCAACTATCAAGTCATTGTATAGTAAAATGTTACGAGAACTTACTTTTGATTTAGATTTAAGTGAAGTAATATTGAAAAACGGATCTATTAAGTATTCAGAAAAAGTAAAACCAGAGAGTTCAGCTGGTGAGCTTTCGTTCACAACGTTAAATGCCACAATAAAAAATTTAGGGAATACATACCAAGAATCAGAAAGGACAGATATTGATGTCGAGGGAATCTTTATGAAGTCAACACCTATCAAAGTCAATTGGTATTTTGATGTCAACAATGTCAATGACCAATTTATTTTTAAAGCTGAAATAGGAAAATTACCCGCCCAGGATTTAAACCCATTTTCGCAACCTAACTTAAAAGTCAAATTTGAGGGAGAACTCCTGAAAACCTATTTTACCGTTGACGGAAATGCGCATGACTCCAATGTGGATTTGAGAACGAATTATGATAATTTCAAGGTTTCTATATTGCAAAAGGAAGGGCAGGAGAAAAACAGATTTCTATCAGCGATTGCAAACATATTTATTAAAAAGGATAGTAATAGTGAGCCAGATCAATTTAGGGAAAGTTCTAAAAAGACCGTTGAACGAGACAAAACTAAATCTGTATTCAATTTTGTTTGGCTCAATGCAAGTGCAGGACTGTTGAGCGTACTGACAGGTGACGGCAAGAAATAGTCAGCTACGACCTATGCGAATTAACTCGAATTAGTACAAATTGATTCTCTAATAGAGGTTAATCATCTTTCAAAAATCAGCACAATCAGCGTCATCAGCGTTCCATTACCGCACGAGCAAATTTCTGAATCTTGAATTCAACTTGTTTATAATTATTGATAAAATATGCCAACAAAAAGGACATCTTTGGTTAATTTCACGACTTAAAATATAGTATATTTTGGAGAAGTATTTAAGTCAGTTGAATGAAGCACAATTAGAGCCAACTTTGCAAAAAGATGGACCAATGATTATTATAGCTGGAGCTGGATCTGGGAAAACGCGAGTATTAACCTTTCGTATTGCCTACTTGATGAGCGAAGGGGTTGATCCGTTCAATATTTTGGCTTTGACCTTTACCAACAAGGCTGCTAAAGAAATGAAATCAGGAATTTCATCCATCGTAGGCGATAGTGAAGGCAAGAATCTCTGGATGGGAACATTTCACTCTGTTTTTGCTAAAATACTTCGCTATGAAGCAGATAAGCTTGGTTACCCGAGCAATTTCACAATTTATGACACACAGGATTCCCAACGGCTCATTTCGTCCATCATTAAAGAAATGAATCTCGATAAGGACATTTATAAGTATAAACAAATCTATTCTCGAATTTCTTCCTATAAAAACAGTCTAATTACAGTAAAGGCCTATTTCCAGAACCCTGAATTGATTGAAGCCGATGCCATGGCAAAACGTCCACGGTTGGGTGAAATTTATAAAAACTATGTCGATAGATGTTTTAAGGCTGGAGCGATGGATTTTGATGACTTGTTGTTGAAAACCAACGAATTATTGACACGTTTCCCAGATGTATTGGCAAAATATCAGAATCGCTTTCGATATATTTTGGTGGATGAGTACCAAGATACGAACCATTCACAGTATTTGATAGTCAGAGCTTTGTCTGACCGTTTTCAAAATATTTGTGTGGTTGGTGATGATGCGCAGAGCATTTATGCCTTCCGGGGTGCCAACATCAATAATATCCTCAACTTTCAACGTGATTACGACGACGTGAAGGTATTCCGACTCGAACAAAACTATCGTTCTACAAAAAACATTGTCAATGCTGCAAATTCGGTCATTGAAAAGAATAAAACCAAACTCGATAAAATCGTTTGGACCGCGAACGATGAAGGTTCGAAGATCAAAGTGAATCGTTTGATGACTGATGGCGACGAAGGTCGTTTTGTGGCAAGTTCTATTTTTGAAAACAAAATGGAAAAACAGATGATGCATTCTGATTTTGCCATATTGTATCGTACCAATGCGCAATCCAGAGCGATGGAGGATGCATTGCGTAAGAAAAATATACCATATCGCATTTATGGAGGTCTCTCGTTCTATCAGAGAAAGGAAATTAAGGATGTATTGTCTTACTTGCGATTAGTAATCAATCCGGCTGATGAAGAAGCTCTAAAGCGAGTTATTAATTTCCCTGGTAGAGGAATAGGGCAGACCACAATTGACCGATTGATCGTGGCCGCCAATGGATACGATCGTTCCATTTTTGAGGTGATGAAAAACATCGGTAAACTGGACATCAATATCAATTCGGCAACTAAAAATAAATTGCAGAATTTCGTAACGATGATTGAAAGTTTTCAGGTCATCAACCAGACTGCCAATGCTTTTGAACTCGCTGACCAAGTGACGAAAGTGACTGGGATTATTAGGGAGTACAATAATGATGGCACTTCGGAAAGCATTGCTAAAATGGAAAATATTGAAGAGTTACTCAATGGTATCAAAGATTTCGTGGAAGGTCAGAAAGAGTTAGCGGATACCACAGGAAACATCGCGGAGTTTTTAGAAGATGTTGCATTGGCAACCGATTTAGACAACGACAAAGGTGATGATGATAGAGTCGCGTTGATGACCATTCATTTGGCGAAAGGTTTGGAATTTCCGTACGTATATATCGTGGGTATGGAGGAAGATTTGTTTCCAAGTGGTATGAGCATGAATACCAGAAGTGAATTGGAGGAGGAGCGCAGATTGTTTTATGTTGCTTTGACAAGGGCTGAAAAGCAAGCTTATTTAACCTATACCATGTCTCGCTATCGTTGGGGCAAATTAATTGATGCCGAGCCAAGTCGTTTTATTGAGGAAATTGATGAGGAGTTCCTTGAAGTTCTGACTCCAATTGACGACAGACGTTTCAATCCCATGCTGTCGCCAGATATATTTGGGGATGTCGAGCCCAATCAAATCCGATTTAAAAAGCCAATTAAACGAAAATCAGAAGAAAAACCACCTAAATTCATTCCGGCAGCGAAGTTAAAACCAATTGGGAAATCCGTTGGAAGTCCTAATATGAATCTATTTGATGGTAAATTAGCAGTTGGAAACGTCGTAGAGCACATGCGTTTTGGTAAAGGTGAAGTTTTGAAAATTGAAGGCGTCGGAGCTGATACCAAAGCAGAAATAAACTTTGAGCATGGAGGTGTCAAAAAATTGTTGTTGCGCTTTGCGAAATTGGATGTTTTGGGATAGGGTTTAAAGTACAGACTTCAGACTTCAGAGTTCAGAGTGCAGATTCGGAGTTTAAGAGTTAAAAGTTTATAGTTTATAGTTCAGGGTTCAGAGTTCAGTGTTGTGTATTCAAAGGAAAAGATTTTCTCTGTGGATCTCTGCGTTTCTCTGTGAGACTCTGTGAAACAACTCTTTATAATTACAAATTATTCCAAATAATTTATGGATTCAATTTAGGAGTTACATCGATGGGAGTGTCGCTATCGCTGCTACAAGAAGTTAAAGTAACAACAAACAAGAAAAGGAAAAATTTCTTTTAATGCCTTCATAAT
>JBBSLN010000262.1:0-4104 GCA_038255205.1 Flavobacteriales bacterium | reverse complement strand
TATATTCCTATGGGAGGAAAATATAGCTATGAAGAAACACGGGATTTCACCAAACTTCTTTGTTATTTCATACAAGAAAAACTTCCAAAACTTACGACGATGGAACGCTCTATTAAAAAGAGGGGTCCAAAAATATATTTAGATTATTTACAAAATCGACAAGGTCAGACCATAGTCGCTCCTTATAGTGTACGACCACAAAAGCACGCAACTGTTTCCATGCCTTTGCGCTGGTCAGAAGTCAAACCAGGTTTAAAAATTACTGACTACACGATCAAAAACGTACCGAAACTGATTGATAAACGCAAAGATCCCTTTGAATCAGTTTTAGGTAAAGGTATTAATATGTCGAAAGCGATTGAACGTTTAAACAATCTCGAGTCTCTGTTTTAATCATTCTAATTATTAATCTAATTGAATGAAAAATAAACTTAAGCCATATATAAGCCATCAATGAATCTGTTCTACTCCTACAAGAGAAATCCAATCAACTTCAAGTTGTACATGGGCTATTCAAAATAAAACCCTGATACTTCTTTAAATAGAAATAAAAGGATCTTATATTATTAAAAGTATAAAATTACGGAGTCAAAACAACCTTTATACAACCATCTTTTTTATTTCTGAATTTTTTATAGGCTTCAGGCGCTTCGTCCAATTTCATGCGATGGGTAATAATAAATGAAGGATCTATTTTTCCCTCTTCCACTTTTTTGAGCAATGGCTCCAGATAGTGCTGCATATGGGTTTGTCCCATTTTTAGATTAAGTCCTTTGTTCATAGCGATTCCAAAAGGCAAACCGTCCATTTTGCCAATATAAACACCAGGGATGGAGACTGTTCCTGCTTTTTTGCAACACTTAAATATTTGGGCTAATGAATCGGGTTGTGATTGTTTTATCTTTTTATCAAATCCTTCCATTCCGTGCGCTTCCGCTCCCACAGCATCAATGCAACAATCAGGGCCTTTGCCATTGGTCATTTCCATGAGCTTTGCATACACTTCTTTTGGATCAATAGTCCTGATAACTTCAGCCTTACTGTGCTTTTCTGCCAAATCCAATCGTTCTTTAATCATATCAATGGCGATAACGCGGGAAGCTCCTAACATCCATGCACTCTGAATGGCAAATTGTCCCACGGGTCCACAGCCCCAGATAGCGACTACATCGCCATGTTTTATATTGGCATTCTCTGCAGCCATATAACCAGTAGGGAAGATATCAGAAAGAAATAAGGCTTGTTCGTCGGTCAGGCTTTCAGGAACTTTGATTGGGCCGACATCAGCATACGGGACACGCACGTATTCAGCTTGTCCCCCTGCAAAACCTCCTAACATATGGGAGTATCCAAACAGTCCGGAAACAGCATGTCCAAGGTTTTCCTTACACAATTCCTCATTCGGATTCGAATTATCACAAAGGGAAAACTTATCATCGTTGCAATACGAACAGTTCCCACAAGCAATGGTGAATGGTATCACAACGCGATCTCCTTTCTTGAATTTTTTTACATCCTTTCCAATTTCAACAACTTCTCCCATAAATTCGTGACCCAGAATATCGCCATTCTTCATGGTGGGCACCAAGTCGGCATATATATGAAGGTCTGATCCGCATATGGCAGTAGAAGTGACTCTAATGATAATATCTTGTGGATCTTCAATTTTTGGATCTGGTACTTTGTCTATTCGAACGTCTTCTTTTCCGTGATAACATAATGCTTTCATAATATTTGTTTTTAATGATCTATTAATTTGCTTTGCGTAATGCCTTTATAAGCTGATATTTATCCATAATACTTCTGCCTTCAATTCCCATTGTCTTTGCTTCCTCCATAAGTTCCTTTTTATTCCGGTCTTCATATTTGGTAGCATATCCAGCTTCCTTGTTGGCATTTTTGGTAAGAGCAGTACGCGCTGTTTTTTCTTTGCCCATTCCATCTTTGCTCAAATCCTCGTATTTCTTGTCATTTTTTTTTGCGACCCCTGATTTTTTACCCTTATTTCTAATATTTTACTTTTAGATCGACATAAAATTAATAGTCCGTTCATTTCTAATAGAGCTCAAATACTAAAATAATTAACCCATTAAAAACATCCTTCCTAAAACTCTTAACTATAAAAAAATGCAATAGAGACACCTAAAGTTTATTTGTTTCCTATGCTTTTCAAATCATTATTGCGAGGTAGGCTGTATTTAGGGTTATTGCAAAACTTCGAGCGCATCAGGACTTCAAATCTATATTCCCAAAGGCGGGAACTATACCTATGAAAAACACGGGATTTTACCAAGTTACTCTGTTATTAAATCCAAGAAGCGTTTCCAAAATTGACCACTATGAACGCTGACTCAAAAAGAGAGTGTCTGAATATATTTAGATTATTTACAAAATAGAAAGGTTCAAAATTGTCGCTCCTGAAAGCCTAAGGCCAGAAAGACACGCTACCCGTTTCCATGCGCTTATTATGGTCAGAAGTCAAGCCGGGTTTAAAAGTTACCAACTACAAAAAATGAAAAGCCTACCTCACATCACGGCCGAAAGGAAGGATTGTTCCAAGCTGTCACCTTGGATATGGCTATTAAGATGGTAAAGGCCATCGAACGCTCAAATAATATGTAAAGTCTTCAACTTACGATTGGTTAGAGTTATCAATTAGAGTGTTTGAGCATCTTTAAGTTGACGCTTATATATAATTTTACCTAAACTTAAAATATATAAAGCACTCAAGATTTAGTGGGTGTTGAGATCAAATGATACATTATGGCACCCTTAAATGAGACTTTTGAACAGTATTGGAATGCACTTTTTGACGTATCAGAAAAGTCCTTATTTCTGATTATCTGTTCAAGTATTGGGATTTATGTGGCGGTCATACTTTTCACAAGGCTATTTGGAAAGAGAAGTTTTTCAAAATTGTCAAGTTTTGACTTCGCCATGACGGTGGCTGTCGGTTCTATCATTGCAACGACTGTATTATCGGATTCCGTGAGTTTGGCAGATGGCGCCATAGGACTTTTAATGGTCTATTCGCTTCAGTTATCGGCGGCATTTATGAGACGCTATAATTGGTTTAGACAATTAATCGATAATCAACCTACCCTATTGATGGATGGCGAAGTGCTGTTAAAGGACAATATGAAATCAGTAAGAGTTACGGAAGGAGACATCCGATCTAAATTACGCGAGTCCAATGTCACCCAACTTTCAGAAATAAAAGCGGTTATTTTCGAAACCACCGGTGATATAGTGGTCATTCATAAAGAACATGATAAACCAATAGAAGATTGGATAATGGAGGATGTAAAGAGATAATTAACGCTGTCCTCAAGATAAAGAAATAACATTACATTATGATCGCAGAAACTTTAGATACCGTCGAACTCGAATATACAGATTTTATAATAAAGTATAAACACCCATGCGTGATGGCAAACACAGTGTTTTTAATGGATAATTATCATTTAAAAGTATATGATGATATCACATCTGATGACATCGTTGCGCCCATCCTATCGGATATTGAAAACTATTTAGAAAACTACGATTATGAATCCAATGAATTTGAAACTTTAATTGTATGTTTTAAGAATAATGATTTTCAAACGGAGAAACAATTTGAAAAAGCCTTGTGGAATTTTCTACAAAAACTTCACAATCAAGATAACAAAGCATGGGATCCCAATGTGAGCCAAAATCCCAATGATCCAAACTTTAGCTTTAGTATCAAAGGCAAAGCGTTTTACATTGTTGGCATGCACCCTAAAAGTTCACGAATGGCCAGACAAGCTCCTTATTGTACCGTCGTATTCAATCTACACTGGCAATTTGAACGCTTGAGAGCGATGGGGACCTATCAGGCTGTCAAGACAAGGATCCGTCGTCGCGATAAGAAATTACAAGGTCATATCAATCCCGTACTTCTCGACTTTGGTAAGGACAGCGAGACCAAACAATATAGCGGAAGAGCCGTAGAACCTGATTGGAAATGCCCGATCCATATTAAAACACAAAAGGCATGAATGAAGTTAATAGCATCGCACCACAAACTGGAGCCGCATTTGAAATGAATAAGGGCGACATTCTTACTGTCATCGATCCCTT
>JBBSLN010000261.1:0-4127 GCA_038255205.1 Flavobacteriales bacterium | reverse complement strand
TAGATGCGGCTCTAAATAATGAGTTTCGCATCATTTTCTGTTTTGGAGAAGAATTGAAAGATAGAAAATCAGGAAACCACGAATCAGTAGTGGAAAACCAAATCAAAAAAGCCTTGTTTCATCTCGATGCGTCCATGTTTGAAAATATCATTTTAGCCTACGAACCGGTTTGGGCAATTGGAACAGGTGAAACTGCTAGTCCAGAACAAGCACAGGAGATGCACGCTTTTATCAGAAAGACCTTAGCCAACAAATATGGAAAAGAAATTTCGGAAAGTGTCTCAATTCTATATGGAGGCAGTGTAAAGCCAAGTAATGCCAAAGAGATTTTCAGTAAGCCAGATGTTGATGGTGGATTGATAGGAGGCGCTTCTCTAAATGCAGAAGACTTTTTTGCTATTGTGAATGCGTTTTAAATGTCCAAATTCCTCTGTGAAACTCTGTGTTCCTCTGTGAATCTCTGTGTAATAACTTCAAGCATTATTTGTCAAATAATATGTCCAATAGCATTTATATAAGTTACTATTTCAAAGTAAATCCACTTCAACCCGGAACAGAAATCCTCATCGCAGAACTCGGCTACGCAGGCTTCGAAAGTTTCGTGGAAACCGAAGAAGGTATGACAGCATACATTCAAAAAGACGAATGGAATGAGCAAATTTTAGACGATATCCAAATTTTGGATTCAAATGAATTTGAGATTTCATTTACGTTTGAAGATATCGAACAAACCAATTGGAATGAAGAATGGGAAAAGAACTTTAATCCCATCATTGTGGACGATAAATGTTCAGTGCGTGCGCCATTTCATGAGAAACCCAATACTGAATTCGATATTATCATAGAACCCAAAATGAGTTTTGGCACTGGCCATCATGAAACTACACATATGATGATTCAGCATATCCTCAAGAATGATTTTGAGAATAAATCTGTGTTGGATATGGGTTGTGGAACAGGCGTTTTGGCGATTCTTGCTGAAATGAAAGGAGCAAAGCCCATCGATGCCATTGATTATGATAATTGGTGTTTTTTGAATAGTTTAGAAAACGTTGAGCGCAACAACTGTCATCATATTACTGTTATTGAAGGAGATGCGAGTTCGTTGGAGAACCAAAAATATGATATCATTATTGCCAATATCAACAGGAATATTTTATTAAATGATTTGGCTGCATATATTAAATGTTTGAATCAAAATGGGACAGTGTTCTTGAGTGGATTTTATCATGAAGATATTCCAATGATTGAAGAAGAATGCAATAAACATGAGTTGAAACTCGTTGAAAGTTTAGAAAAAAACAATTGGGTTGCCCTAAAATTTGTAAATTAGCTAGAAGCTAGAAGCTAGAAGCTAGAAGCTAGAGGCTAGAGGCTAGAGGCTAGAGGCTAGAGGCTAGAGGCTAGAGGCTAGAGGCCATTAGCCAGAAGCCAGAAGCCAGAAGCCAGAAGCCAGAAGCTAGAGGCCATTGCCAGAAGCCAGAAGACAGAAGCTAAAAGCTAGAGCTAGTAGCTCTAAAAGTATAATAGAAACTGCAGACTTATAACTGCACCTGATATCTATCGGGACTGAAGACACAAAAAAATGAGTACAAGAGAGAAAATTCAAGAAGATATACTTGTTGACACCTTGGAACAACATCTTAACGAGATTGTATTGTTTAATGATGATGTCAATACCTTCGATTATGTTATTGATACATTAATCTATGCCTGCGACCACACACCGGAACAAGCGGAACAATGCTCTATTTTGGTGCATTACAAAGGAAAATGTACGGTAAAAACTGGCGAGTATAAAGAATTGGAACCAAGATGTACGATGCTTTTGGAAGCTGGATTGAGTGCGGAGATTGTATAAAACCACAAAAAACAAAAACCTCACAGGTTTTCAAAACCTGTGAGGTTTGAGAGTTGAGCTTTGCGCCTCTGCCTTTCGGCAGACAGGTCTGCGAGCCAAATGCTTACAAAGTAGAAGGACACACGAAATCCGTAGTCGGCAAATCTGTGTTTTTAATCGCTCCAAAACCACCAGCGATATCCACTAAATTATTAAATCCTCTAGCTTTTAAAATCGAAGCGGCAATAACCGACCGATACCCACCAGCACAATGAATGTGATAGGTTTTATCTTTATCAACTTGATTCATATTTTGGTTGATATAATCCAATGCGAAATGTTGTGCGTTTTCTAATTGCGACGAACTAAATTCACCATCCTTTCTAACATCAAGAACATTCAATTCTTGGTTTTTTGATTTTTCAGCAAATTCTTCCGCAGAAATTGACTCTAAAGTTTCAATGTCTTTTCCAGAATGTTTCCACGCTTCAATACCTCCGTCTAAATATCCAAGTGTATTGTCATATCCAACTCGAGACAAACGTGTCACGGCTTCTTCACTTTTTCCTTCTGGAACAATTAATAAAATAGGTTGCTTTAAATCTGTAATCAAAGCCCCTACCCAGGGAGCAAATCCACCATTTAATCCAATGAAAATCGAATTCGGAATATGACCTTCAATAAAATCACTTTGTGTTCGAACGTCTAAAACTAAAGCTTCTTCATAATTGGCCATGGCCTCAAAATCTTCAGGAGATAAAGCGACATTTCCAGTTTTTAAAACGTGTTCAAACGAATCATAGCCAGTTTTGTTCATCAGGGCATTTTTTGCAAAGTATTGCGGTGGTGGTGGCATGCCATCCAAGACTTCTTTTACAAACTCTTCTTTGGTCATGTCAGCACGTAAAGCATAATTGGTTTTCTTTTGGTCGCCAATAGTACCTACAGTTTCTTTGCTCAAATTTTTTCCACATGCAGAACCAGCACCGTGCGCAGGATACACAATCACTTCATCAGCCAAAGGCATGATTTTGTTACGAAGTGAGTCGTACAACATAGCTGCCAAATCTTCTTTGGTTAAATCAGACTTAATGGCCAAATCAGGCCTCCCAACATCTCCTAAAAACAAGGTGTCGCCAGAAAAAATAGCATGATTCTTTCCATCTTCATCCATCAATAAATACGTCGTGGATTCTAGTGTGTGACCAGGTGTATGTAATGCCTTTATGGTAGTGTTTCCTAATTTAAATTCTTCACCATCGACAGCAGAATGAATTTTATAGTCGGTTTCTGCTCCAGGGCCATACACAATGGTGGCACCGGTTTTATTGGCTAAATCGACATGACCAGAAACAAAATCAGCATGAAAATGAGTTTCAAAAACGTATTTTATGTGTGCATTTTCAGAGGATGCTTTATCCATGTAAGATTGAATCTCTCTTAATGGGTCGATGATGGCAACTTCACCTTGAGATTCGATATAGTAAGCACCTTGTGCTAAACAGCCAGTATAAATTTGTTCTACTTTCATAAAAATCTGATTTTTAATTCCCTTGAATCCCGATAGCTATTGAGAGGGAATCTCATTTGTTATCTAAATTCCTTTACTTGGAACGTTTTCTTTTTTTGTAATTCAAAGATACAAAAGCAAAAAATGTTGCTTTGTGATTTTTGTTACATTTAACTATAGCAACTCCTTATAGATAATATACAGCGCCACGATGAGTGTAAACCATCCAAAGCCTCGTTTTAATTTAGTGCCACTGATATATTTTGAGGTGTATACACCAACGATAATTCCTAAAATTGAGATGGCTGTAAATACCAACAAAAATGACCAATCAATTTCTCGCTGTTGTAGGTCGCCTGTAAAACCGATCAATGAGTTTGCTGAAATTATTAGTAGAGAGGTTCCTATTGCCATTTTCATAGGTAATTTAGCCAATAAAACTAAAGCAGGAATGATTAAAAAGCCTCCTCCTGCGCCAATAATTCCTGTTAGCAGACCTACACCGATTCCGATGAGTACTAAATAAGGTATATGGATATCTGATTTAAAATCTGGGTCAGGAACATCGCCTTGAGAACGAATCATTGATATCGACGCTATGAACATGATGATTGCAAAAAAGGTCATGATGAAAATGTCTTTTGTTACTACAAAATCATTTATGCTAAAGACCGTTTCTGGAATAGCGGGCACCAAATAACGACGAGTTAAGTAAACCACAGTGAATGCTGGAATGGCAAAAATAACGCCGGTCTTTATATCGACTAACTGCTTCCT
>JBBSLN010000260.1:0-4131 GCA_038255205.1 Flavobacteriales bacterium | reverse complement strand
TTCAGGCAGGTTTTCACGAACCATCGGGATGCGTTCACTTACAATTTGACGTGCCCGATAAATATCGGTTCCCCATTCAAATTCTACCCAAACAATGGAGACTCCTGCTTCCGATGAAGAACGGATTCTTCTCACATTAGGCGAACCGTTTAAGGCTGTTTCCAATTGATAGGTTACTAATTTTTCTACTTCTTCAGATTCCATTCCGTGCGCTTCTGTAAGTATTGTTACCGTTGGCGCAGTAAGGTCTGGGAATACATCTACGTTCATTGTTTGGGTATAGTAAATACCCAACACGCTCAACGCAACTGCTCCCAACAGAATGAGTAGTCTGTTATGAAGTGAAATTGATAATATTTTATTTAACATTCTCTTCTGTTTTTAATGTTCATGACCGTGAGCAGGTGTAGAACCCGACATTGAAGCCATTTTAACTTGGTATGCACCAGTTATCACAACCACTTCACCTACTTCTAGACCTTGTAGTATTTCTACATTTTCTCCATTTCTTTTTCCGATTTTCACAGGTCGTCTTTCAAAACTTTCACCTGAAAGTTGAACAATAACCGAATAACTTCCATAGTCTTCCAATAAGGCATTAACAGGAATCATTGTGTTTTGGGTAGCACTTCCCATCGCTATTTGAACTGGCGTTAAGCTTCCTTCTGGCATATCGATCTCTACATTTACTTGAGCAAAAACTGAAATCAATGGATTTTCCCGCTCTACATCTTTACCGATAGAAAGAATTCCGCCATCGCCATCGGTTATGTTTGTCCATTGGCCATCTGTGGTTTGATACCAAATACCTTGCACATTCTCCATTGAAAGTCCATAATTAGGTGCTAATTGTGTTTTTAGTACTTTGGATTGGTGTGTACCAATAGATAATAATCCTCTGCCTTGTTCTACATAATCGCCATTGGAAACCGTAATTGATTTGATAAAACCGTCGAAAGGTGCACGGATTTGTTTGCTTCCGCCTGAAACTCCTGATGCTAAAGATTGATAATTGGATTTAGCTATTAAAAAATTGCTTTCCACTTTTTCAAATTCAGCTTTTGGGACAATTTTAGATTCGTACAATTCCTTTTTACGTTCGTATTCTGCTTTTGCCTGTTCAAAATTGGCACGTGCATTGGCAATTTCATTACTCAAATTATTAGATGCCAGGCCTTGACTGTTTAAACTCATTAACAGTTGGCCTTGTTTTACAGCTGTACCTTCCGTGAGATTATTTACTTTGAAATCCACCACTCCATTAGATTTTGCTGCCAAGGATTTTACAGAACCTGGTGATGGCATCCAAACGCCAGAAGTATTGATGACATCGTAAATTTTACCCGAAACTACAGGTGCGGTTTGAAAATCGATTTTCCAAGCTTGCTCTTTTAAGAACGAAATGCTCCCATCTTCTTCGGCAGCACCTAATGCTTTTATAGCATCATCGGCATTGGCATAAACAATTACATCATCAATCGTAATTTTATCTGAATATTCAGGTGTTTTCAATTCAAAAACAAGTTGGTAAGTCCCTGCTTCTTTAGGTTGAATTGTAGGCGAAAATATCCCTGGTGAGGATGGTGCATCAACAGTCTTCCGTAATCCTTTATCGCCTTTTATCAGACTAACCGTAACAGAACCTTCACGCACGGGTTGGTGCTTATCCAATACCGTAAAGTGGGCTGCAAATCTGCTAGAATTACCAACAATTAATGCAGGAAATTCTACAAATAATTCAGTTTTCTCTGTCCAAATGGTATGGTCCAATCGTGGAATATCTTCTCCAAGATGACTACCATCTTCATTATGTGCGTGTGCGTCTTCTGTCTTGTTATTACAAGCCAGTGCCAAAAAGGCGAGCACTATTAGTATATATTTCATGTGTAAATATTTATTGTTTTTCAATCGGTCACATTTAACATCCATAAAAATCATTACTTCGTGAGATAATGGTTTTAGTCATAGATGTTTAATCTTTTATATTTTTTTTAGTGGTCGTGGTGGTCAGCGCCATCATCGTGTTTGTGAGTTTCAGTTTTCATCTCCATAGAATCTTTTCCTACTTGAAATTCTTCCTGTTCCACAGCTTCTTCATCCATATGACCACCATCTGCATTGTGCTCATGGCCGTGTTCTTCTGTAGTTTCTTTCTTTGTATCTCTACAGGAGGTTAGTGTGACCATTGAAACTGTAGCTATTGCGAATATTATTTTTGAAATTTTCATAATTGTATATTTTAAAATTTATAATTGATGTTTTAATAATTGTGCTTGAAGCAGTTGTAATTCCCTTTCTATTTTTAGCATTTTGTCGGATGCATTTCGGTAAAACTGAAGCTCCACATAATAATCCATAAACGAATATTCGCCCAACATATAGGCTTTTAAAAGCAATTGCTCACTATTTAAATTGTCCATTGCGGATTGATACTCATTGTATTTTTCGAGCATCAACTCGTATCGATTATAGATTTCCTGAAATTGTGCGTAAAGCGAGGTAGTGATTACTTCGGTATTAGATTGCTGATATTCATAATTTGCTTCGGCAGCTTTTACTTTATTCTTGCTATTCCACAGCGGAATAGAAATACCACCATAAAATCCAGAATTATTGTTACCACTGAAACCTTGATAATTATAGCCAAGGGCTAAATTTGGCAATACTTTGTTTTTCTCTAATTTTACTTTTTGAATTGAAGCAGCTTCAATAGCCTTTAATTCCTGCAATCGAGGTTCATTCGATAATTTTTCTTGCCAAAGATTTTCTATTGTACTAATTTCAAAAGACAAAACTAATTGTGAGGAAATGCCGTCAATAGGATTTCCACCATTCAATGTTTTTAGTTTGGACATTAGAATTTGGATGTCGCTTTCAATCTGCTCAACTACAAATTGCTCTTGAATCCAAGCAATTTTTGCTTTATTCAAATCTAAAATGCCTACTTGCTCTTTATTATAAAGCTCCTGAATTTGTTCGAAAACCTGCTTGCTTTGGATTTTCCTTTCGGATTCAATAGCTTTTTGCTTTTTTAAGAAAGTGAGTTCTATTAAAAGTTCCTTGGCATTGAGCAATACTTCCTGTCTTCTTTTTTGATACCCGGATTCTAGCAGTTGTGATTTAGAGTCATTCCATTTACCCCTTGCAGCATATACCGAAGGAAATTCAAAAGATTGTGATATTTGATATTCGGTATAATTTCCAGTTGCATTATCGCCAAAAGGCAAATAAAAGCCAGAAAGCTGTGGGTCGGGCAAATTGTTAGTGCTTTTGTGTTCGAGTTGTTGGCTTTCAATATAAGATTGATAACCCTTTAACTCTGTATTATTCTGTTCTATTTCATTTAGTAGTTCCTCAATATTCTTAGTCTGTGAGAAACCAGTAACAAAGAACAGGCATCCGCAAATTGCGAATACGATGTATTTATTCATTGTTTGAAATTTTAGGTTTAATCTTAATTTATATATGGAATAATACCGTAGAGGTAAAATATTCCTAAATGATTAACCTAAAGTTGGTGGGCCTCGCGAATCGAGAGAAGAGCGATATTGGTCAAAATAGATATTGGGTGGAATATACACCCTAACCTTTTCAGCATCAACATAATTTAAAGAAATGCTATATTGATTTAACGAAATAGGAGCATTTATATGCTTTTTAACGTTTAATTGCTTGACACTACTTTCGTGTGTCACTAATATCTCATTAGAAACAACTGAATGTATGTGAACCTCCAAAAACAAATTTAAAAGTCCATTTTTAGAATTTTCCTTTTCAGGAACGTCTTGATGATGACTATGACTTTCGTGATGTGAAACAATTTTATGCGAGTGCTCAACTTCGTGCTGATGATGGCTATGAGGTACAACCTGATGCAAAAACAATAGGCAAAATATGCCTAAAAAGAAAAGTGCTTTTATGTGATTGTATTTCTGCATCAGTTACAAATGTAATTATTTAAAATTGGTTTTCGAATTTCATTTTTTTCAATAGAAGCTATTCTCGTGTACAAAGTCAATAAATAGCAGTTTTATTTTTTTGTGAGTTGGCGTTTTGGGTTAGGAAAAAATAAATGTGCTGTTTGTAGGGAGTACTATTTTTGGTGAAGATTTTAATTGAAGTTGGTTTTTT
>JBBSLN010000259.1:0-4141 GCA_038255205.1 Flavobacteriales bacterium | reverse complement strand
TATAGGCTTGATAGTAATAAATATGTCCTAATTCGTGATGAATGGTTTCGTAATAATCTGCATTGGGCTCAACACTCATAAGGCAGCGCAAGTCATTTTCTAAATTGATGTGCCATGCTGATGCGTGGTTATTCTTTTTATAATCGGCATCCTTTGGTAATGGGTACATGCTCGATTTCTCGTAAAAACTAGCAGGCAATGCGTTAAAGCCAATACTTTTGTAGAAATTCTCCCCTTCTTTTACAATCCATTCTGGCTCTTTATCTTTTAAAGCAGCATCTATATCAAGACCTTCAACGTTAACCAAAGCGCTCCAGTCTTGTCCCCAACGATTAGGTAGCCAATGTGCAGGAATGAATTCCGGTACTTCTTTGGCATTGTATTTTTTTGCCAATTCATATCGCGCCCAAGTATGCAATTCTCTATATAATGGCCAAACTTCCTTCACCATCGTGTTCATTTCGTCAAGCATTTCCTGACGTGTCATTCCATAATCAGAAACTTGATAGGAGAAATAGTCATCATAGCCCAAAGCACCAACCGTTTCGTTACGTAAGTTTCTTAAGTTTTCTAATCCATCTTTCAAGGGTTGTCCGACACCTTTTGAGGCCTCCCAGTTTTTTAAACGTACTTTTTCATCATTCGAGACTCTTAAAACTTCATCAATATCGCCAGTCGATACAGATTTGCCACCGACTTTAAAATCATAACCAAAAAGCATTTCGTTTTGGGCGTTTTCAGCAGTAATTCGTTTTTTTACCACGTCTGAAACCGTTTCAGGATTATTGGCTGCTGTATACAAAATTGTGTTCAATTGACGCACTTGAACCATATCCAATTTGTCTTTGTCTTCTAAAAAATTTCTTGTTTTTTCAATCACTTCGGTACCTCCAGTGAATTTCGCAAATGCTTCATTAGCTTGTTGTACCTTATACGCGTTTGTTGAATCACCAGCAACAATATGTGTGTTGGCATCCCACTCTGCCAATGACGAATCGTAGTAAAGTTTCAAGAACGTTTTTGTGTATTCATCCAAAAACGCTTGAGCTTCAGCCTTAAAAGCCTCGTTGTTAGCTTCTTTTTTAGGTTCTTCTTTACATGCCGACAACGAAATCAACACAATAAATAATGCAATCAATTTTTTCATTTGAATCGTTTTGAATTTATCTCTCAAATTTACGGAAATATGGTTAAAGTATTGAAAGAGCCTTGTAAAATGAGTAGTAAGTTATAAGTACTTAAAGTGCCTAAAGTTGAGGGTCTATTTTCAACTTTAGGCACTTATAACTTTTTTAGTTCTCTTTTTTCTGAAGTTTGGCGTTACCGGAAAATTTGTTCAGTGTTATTTTTCCAGAACCATAAAAGTAGATCTCGCTACCTCCAGAAGTTTCCAAATTTAAAGTGCCATTTACCCTTACAGTTGCGCTGCTGTTTCCTTCCACAATTAAATTGCAGGCATTGACAGCAAATTCTTTACCATTGAAACTTGACGAAAAATCTGTTCGCAAGATAAAATCATCAGTAGTGCCTTCTATAATTGCTGTAGCTTTTTGGGACATATCTATTTTCGCACTTTTGGCATTCAAGAGTGCTTCCACTTTACAGTTGTCTCCCAATACAATGGTTGCTATTCCTGTGGCGTTCACGTTGAGTTTTGATCGTGCTTTATCTAAACTTGTGTAGTCAAATTTGGCAGTTCTAATATTGAGATATGCTTTTGAAGAGCCTGATGTCTTCAAGGTTGTATTTTTCAACTCAAGAGAGGTCAATGATCGGATTTCACCATCTTCTTTGGTTTCAATGCTTTCAAGTCCCTCTGAATAATTGACCTTGATGTTCATTTTCTTGCTCGATGTTATGCGCTTTGAAGTTTGAAAAGTCAACACACCGGCCGTTACACCGAACTCAATATACTGGTGCAAATTGTCATCCGTTTCAATTTCTACGGACGGTTTACTGTTGTAAATTATTTCAACTGAAAAATCCTCTCCAACAATGATTTTGTTGAATGGGTCTATATAAGTTTGCTTAATAGTTACGTTTCTGTCACCTTTGATTTTTTCATCATCTTGGGCAAATGTAGAAAACATACAGGTAACGGTTAATAGAAACGCAAAAATGAATTTATTCATTTTATAAATTTAATGTTATTGAAACAAATATAAACAAAAACCATCCCAAACTTTAAATGGCGTTTGAAATGGTCTTAAAAAACAAGTTGGTTAGTTGGTAATTCTTGATATTTAGTCTTGGTTTACGGCGCCTGAAACACCATCGGTTTTTTCTACTTTTTCTGGATTGCCACGATAGTTGATGTCACCACCACTGGAAGCACTTGCATACAATTCCTTTGAAGTATTCACAGTGATATCCGCGCCACTTGAAGCTTTCACATGTGACGTTTCTACTTTTAAATCACCAGCTTTGATGTCGCTTCCACTGGATGCCTTGGCGATTAGATTTGTAGCAGTTCCAGAGAGTTTTAAATCACTTCCGCTAGAAGATTGACATTCTATTGATTTTGCATTGATATAGAGTGTCATGTCACTACCACTTGCAGTCTGTAGTCTTATGGATTCAAAATTGAGGGTATTCGTTGAAGATACGTCGCTCCCGCTAGATGCCGAAATCTTTGAAACGGTTTTAAAACTGACCATAACTTTTTGTGCTTCTGAAAAATTGATGTTTTCCTCTGCATATATTTTCAACACATTTCCTTCAATTTTAGTCTTGATAAGGTCATGTAGATTTTCATCTGCTTGAACTGAAATACTTTCGGTGTCACTCTGTGTCAAATACACATCCAGTCCGCGACTGACTTCGATTGCGTTGAAAGTTCCGTCAGGAGTTCGTTCAACGGTTTTTACGATTCCGTTGCCTCTAACTCCAAAATTGAAATTGCATGAGGTCATGATTAATGCTAAAACAGAGCCGATTACTAATTTGATGATTGTTGTCATGATGATTGATTTTTCACCACACCTTTGGCGTGGCAGGTTGATTGATTTAATACTGATTATTTTGCTTGATGGTCAAAACTATAAATTCTTTTAATTTTCCATTCTTCACCTTCCAGAACCCATAAAGTTGAGAACTTTGCACTACCGTTAAGGCTTTCAGGTTGGTTCTTCGCTTTTTCATAAAACAGATGTTCTCCATTTTGAACGGCTCCATACAATTGACCATTATCATAAAGTGGATAAACTTCTAGGCTACCATCCACCAATTCACGTCTAGACTTGTACGGATTGTCTTTTTTACAAATCCCTTTAGACATGGCGTTTACAAATTCTTTGCTTGACTTTAAAACTCCGGCTTTATCGTGATAGAACTCCAAATCTTCTGTCGTCAAATTTGTAAATTTGGTCAATTCGCATTCATTGAAGCCTAGGTTAAAAAGCAAGCTGTCATTCGCCTTGAGCGTTTTAAATAGTTCAGAATCTTCGGAAATTTGAGCTTTCATTGGACTGATGATTCCCGAAGTAAGCACTGAAATTAGGATAATAATATAGTGTAACTGTTTCATTTTTTGACCACGCCTTTTGTGTAGCAGGTTGATGTTATGTTCAAATATCAATCTAATGGTGATTAATACACAAGATAGATGTCCGAACTGTTGATTTATAAAGATGAACTGTTAATTGTCGTCGGATGTGATTTCGATACCGTTCTTTCCAATGTTGACTCGAACGGATTCACTTTCCGATTTGGCACCTTTTTTATTGATTTCTATGGAATTGCTATCGTTTTTAATGCGTATACCATTTTCATCGAGTTTGAATTCTGTACCGTCGTCGTTCAAATCCACTTTCATTTTGAAATTATCATCCGTGCAATCCAAACAACGAATTTCATTGTTCAAGATTTTTAAATAATGACCTTCAAGTCCATCGTCCAGTAAGTCGTCAGTATGGTCGAATTCTGAATGGATTTCGACATCGCCATCACTGGAATAATAACTGTAATGAAAATTTTTATGGAATGAATTAGTGTTTTCATCTGCAAAAAGAACGGTTCCTTCTGGTAAATACAGAATCACTTCCACTTGTTGGTCCCTGAATTTATTCTCAAAAGCCGTGGTTAAAAAGCCATCCAATTCTAACCTATTCCCAGTCAATTGGTAGTTGTAATTGATTTTTTT
>JBBSLN010000258.1:0-4176 GCA_038255205.1 Flavobacteriales bacterium | reverse complement strand
GAAAATCATATTTACCCTCGATTTCTTTCGGAATTGCACCAGGAGATGACTGCAAATCATAATAGCAGGTCAAATCGTTTTCAGAAAAAATCTCAAAAACGGTTTTGCAGCCATTGCAGCAGAATGTTTTGTCCTGAAAAATAATGTTATTATCACATGTATCACCACAGTGGAAACAAAAGTATTGTTCCATAAAATTTGCTCATTTATACCTATTGCAAAGGTTAGAAATGAGGATGGCTTATAATATGATATTTATCAGGTTTTAGTTAGTTTTAAAATCTTCCGGCACCATCACATTCAATTTATTAGGCAGAATAGTTGCTTCTATTTTTGATATTTCACCAAAGAATTCGCCATCTATTTGAAGTGAAATAAGTTTTTCACAAGTAATGATTGCTTTTTTAGTGGAGCGATATTCCATAAATTCTATATCCATTTCAGAATCTTGATTGAGCGTTTTAAAGATGTCAATAACATCCAATTTTTTGAAAATAACGACTTCGAACTGACCATCGTCGAGCACTCCTTTTGGATTTATGATTGCGCCTGTACCAAATTGTTTAGCGTTCGCAATGGCTATAAGAATACCATCTGTTTCAAACGTCTCTTCATTCACTTCAATCTTAAAATGATATGGATATTCTGATGCCATCAAGGTAGGAATGGTTTGAATGGCATAACCTAATTTCCCTCTAAAGTTAGAGTTTTCAAAATTCTTAATCAATTCCGCGTTCACACCAATATCCGCAATATGCAAACAAAGATGACCATTCACGCAAAGCACGTCCATAGCAATGGAATGTGAACCAAGTGCAATTTGTATCTGCGTGTCCATGTTGTCGGTCAGATTGAGATTGGAGGCCAAACCATTGGCTGAACCAGCAGGAAGAATTCCAATAAAGACTGACGTATCTTGAACAGCTTTAGCTACCAATTGGATAGTTCCATCGCCACCAGCGACCAGCACACGTTCAATGCTATTCGATTCTACAAGTTCTTTAATGTGATTCTCGTCTTTGGTACCTGTCGTTTCGTAAGTTATCATAAATAGTTCTCTCCGGTTGACTTCCATTTTTAGCCTATCCAAAAGTACATCCTTATCCGTTGCACCAGAAATAGGGTTCACTACCAATAAAATTTTAAAATTTGCTTTCATAAAGTCCATTAAAACTCCATAAATTTAAGTAATTTAGAAATCACAAAGATATTATTTCCTACAATTTGGCAAAGCTTGATTTAAAACTGTACAGAGGATATGTAAATGAAAAGGAGCTTGTTGTTTCGGGTCATGTCTTTAAGTCTTGGGCTCCAGATAAATATCGATTGGATGGCAAAGGTATTCGACATGCGGTTGAAATCTTACATATGTTCCGCATCAAACCATTTCCCAATATCGAAGTGACTCTTAATTTTAGGGGGTTGACTGTGACAACGAAAACTTTGGATGACGGATATTTTAGATTTGCCATTCCTTTTTTTGAAGATTTGGAAAGTGGTTGGCATCCTTATACGGTTATATGTAAAATATCCAAATTCGGAATTGTGAACTGCGGCGAGTTGCTGAAACCATTTGAAAGCAAATTGGGAATCATATCGGATATTGATGATACCTTTTTGATTTCACATAGTAATAATTTTTTCAAGAAACTGTATGTTTTATTGTTGAGAAATCTCGATAGACGACAGATTTTTGAAGATGTCGTCCAGCATTACAAAGCCTTAAGCTTGGCAGGACAATCCAATAATGTGGCTTCAAATTCTTTTTTTTACGTATCAAGCAGCGAATGGAATCTTTACGAATTTATTGATTCATTTATATACTTGCACGAGTTGCCAAAAGCCGTCATCAAACTAAAGAAAATAAAAACGGGTATTTCTGATTTTTTGTTTACGGGAAGAGGTAGTCATGACCATAAATTCGAAAAAATCAAGGATATCATTTCGTTCTATCCACATTTAGCATACGTTCTTTTAGGTGACGATACCCAACAAGACCCTTACATCTATGAACGTATCTGCAAAATATTCCCGCTTAATATCAAGGCTGTCTATATTCGTCAGAAGGGTTCGAGTCAAAAATCGTCTGTCGAAAATCTCCTAAAAAATATAGAGAGTTTGAATGTTGAGGTCTGTTATTTTAAATATAGCCAAGAAGCGATTGCGCATTCGAAGGAGATTGGGATTATTTGATGTTTCAGATATTTTCATGAGTAATCAGATACTCAAATTAATTTCACACAGACAGAACATAAAAAGACCTTTCAGATTTTTAAAACCTGAAAGGTCTGTGACACTTTGAAGGGTTTGCAAATTATTATTTGCTTTCCTTCTCCGCTTTAATTTCAGTTGATTTTTGCTCGCCATCCATAGGCTCATTTTCATTCTTTAGATACGTATCCAAAAACTTCAAAACTTTGCTATATGCTTCAATTTGGTTTTCCTTTTTAATGAATCCGTGGCCTTCATCTTCAAAAAGCACATATTCCACCGGAACACCATTCTTGCGAACACCGGCCACTATTTCATCAGATTCAACTTGTAAAACTCTTGGGTCTTGCGAACCTTGGAGTACAATCAATGGCTTGGTCACTTTATCGGTATGGAATAATGGCGAAATGCGTTTCAATCTTACAGAATCCGCTGAAAAAGGGTCGCCTAACTCAAGATATAAAGATTTACGCATCGATTCCCAATAGGGTGGAATGCTTTTTAAGGTACGAATCCAATTGGTTACTCCGAATAAATTCACGCCCACATCAAACTCTTCCGGTGTATAAGTTAGTGCCGCCATGGTCATATAACCACCATACGAACCACCTATAATGCCGATTTTATCAGCATCGATTTCCGGTTGGGTTGCCAACCAATTTTTACCTTCCACGATGTCCTGCAAATCTTTTTCGCCATGGTTCAAATCGTCCATTTTATAGAATGTTTTCCCATAACCGCTGCTGCCACGATTGTTGACTGCCAATACAGCGTAACCATGATTCACCATATATTGAAGGAATGAATTAAAACCTTGACGTGACTGTCCGCCTGGACCACCATGAACCCAAACCATTGCAGGAACTTTACTGTCCATATTGGCTTGATGTGGCAAATAGTAAATAGCTGGAATTTCGGTGCCATCAAACGATTTAAAACGAATAACCTTTGCAGTCACTAAATCCTCTGCATGGATATCATCATTCAATACATTCGTGATTTTATGCTGCTCTTTGGATTCGAAATTATAGGTATATAAATCTGCAGGAACATTTGAACCTCCTACATACATTCGCATCCATTTTTCGTCACTGCTGAAACCAACACTTGTGATACTATTAGCTCCGAAGTCTGGCAAATCGATGGGTTTGTTAGTAGTCATATCAATCACTTCAATGTCATTTTTTCCATCATTATTAATATAGACCACCATATATGTACCTTCTTCAGTAAACCCTGCGCCACTGATGTCCCAAGGTTTTTGTAGGACGGTTGATTTTTCTTTCGTGTTCAAATCATATTTCATCAAATAGGAAAATTCTACACCGTCATCTGTTGTATAATATAACGCCGAACCATCATTTGAAAAATCCTGTGCAGAATTTCCGCTTTGGTTATCGTTGATTTTCCTTTTCTCCTTTGTTTTTTGATTATAAACATAAAGGTCGTTGTCATTCGTGTTCAATGATTTTACCAATGCAATAAAGTTTTCGTCCTTGCTGATAGCACTAAAGTTCATACCATCATTATTCTGATAAATCAGTTTTGATTTGAAATTAGCGATATCCATTTTATAGACGTCGAAATATTTGGGGTCGCGTTTGTTCGAACCATAGTAAAAAGATTGGTCATCATTGGCCCAGCCATAAAATTGTGATTTGGCGCCTTTTTCGGGAGTTATATCTTTAATGGTTCCTAAAGTGTCGCGCACATAAATATGGTTAATTTCATCCCCATTACCATCTGCAGATATGAGCATTCGGCCGTCATTAGGGAAAAAGGATTCGGCAAAATACGATGTGCTGTCGGATGCTGTGATGGGTGTGTAGTCACCTCCAGTGGATGGTACGGTGTACACATTATAAATACCTGTTCGGTTACTCGAAATCAATAATTTTGAATTATCCGAAGAGAAACTTCCGCCACCTACAGCTTCATTATCCATAAATTGTTCTATGGTATATT
>JBBSLN010000257.1:0-4191 GCA_038255205.1 Flavobacteriales bacterium | reverse complement strand
TGTCCTTCGGACATTTGATTCATCTTTCTTAATTTTACGGTATGATTCATCGAATCTTCGATTTCCCCGAAGGGGAAAATATAGTATTAAAGTTTCGTTAGTTAATAACTTTTTATATCAATCTATAATTGATATAGGTTGAATTGAACGTTTAATCTATTTTTATTCCAGAATTATTAATTATCAACTAAACAGTTTCTTCCCCTTGGGAAGACGGAAGATGGGATGAAACAATATCACGAACTAGTCAAGCATATATTAGAACACGGCACCCAAAAAGGCGACCGAACAGGAACAGGAACAAAAAGCGTCTTCGGGTATCAAATGCGTTTTGATTTGAGCGAAGGTTTCCCAATGGTGACCACCAAAAAATTGCATTTAAAATCAATTGTATATGAATTGCTTTGGTTTTTAAAAGGCGATACCAATACCAATTATTTAACTGAAAATGGCGTTCGAATTTGGAATGAATGGGCGGACGAAAATGGCGATTTAGGCCCTGTTTATGGTCATCAATGGCGCAATTGGAACAATGATGAAATCGACCAAATTCAAGAAATAGTAGAAACCTTAAAAAATAATCCAAACAGTCGTCGCATGTTGGTGTCGGCTTGGAATCCATCCGTTTTGCCAGATACTTCAAAGTCATTCCCTGAAAACGTCGCCAATGGGAAAGCAGCTTTACCGCCTTGCCATGCGTTTTTTCAGTTTTATGTAAGTCCCCAAGCTCCCGAAGGGGGAGCAAACGCCAAACCAAAATTGTCATTGCAATTGTATCAACGAAGTGCTGATGTCTTTTTAGGTGTGCCCTTCAATATTGCGTCTTATGCGCTATTTACAATGATGATGGCGCAAGTTTGCGGTTATGAAGCCGGCGATTTTATCCACACGTTTGGCGATGCACATATCTACAATAACCATTTTGAGCAATTGGAATTGCAACTGTCTCGTGACTTAAGACCACTTCCGAAAATGATTTTGAATCCAGAAGTAAAGAATATTTTTGATTTTACCTTTGAAGATTTTACATTGGTGGATTATAATCCTCATCCACACATAAAAGGTGTGGTGGCCGTATAAAAAAAAAGAGCCTCTAAAAGGAAGCTCTTAAAATCATTAATGTAATTTAAAACTACACGTGTAAGATACAGTTTTCTGCACCAAATTCGTTCACTTTGTAAGAGTCGGCCTGATCGTCATTAACGTAAGTACCGTCAACCAAATATCTGAATTCGTAAGAATTGTCTTTTTCCAAATCAACAGTCCCTTTAAAATTTCCGTTTTTGAATTTCTTGAGCTCGACAGCTTTTTTTTCGTTCCAGTCGTTAAAAGTACCTACTACTTTTACTTTTTCAGCCTCTTCTGCAGGCACAGAAAAAGTTACTTTACATACTGGTTTGCTTTTTAAATATTGTTTTGTAATTGCCATAATCTTTTGTTTTTTGGTCATTTCCGCAAAAGTGGAAATCCTATGATTAATTTTTTGCAAATTTATAAAAGAAACCTAATCTGCAAGGTAATAATCGGCTTTAATTCAAAGAATTATCAATTTATTAATATTTTACTTATAAAAGATTATACTATTGAAAAAAGCAACTGTTTATTTATCAGATTATTGGATTTAAAATCAATTCTTTAATGCTGATTGTCAAGGAGTTTAAGGCTATAACGTTTTCGTAATTTGAAACATAGGTTTCTTTTTCATTATGATGAAGTCATCAAAAAAACTTAACTTTACATACAAAATAAGCAACCAATATGTTCGGAAAAAAGAAACCAGTTCCTCAAATTGATAAAGATCAGTTAGAGCTTATAAAAAATGCCCAGCGACGTATCAAACAAAAGCGACGTTTGTACATCCACTTTGTCATCTTCTTAATCGGTGCGGTTTTTCTGATTATTATAAATACAGTTATCGGTGTTGGTGAAAACACTAAAATCTTTAATATGGATTGGTTTGTATTTGCCATCCTTGCTTGGTTGTTCTTATTCGTATATCATCTATTTAATGTGTTCGTGACACATAAATTCATGGGAAAAGAATGGGAGCAACAACAAATGGATACATTGGTGTCCAAACAAAAAGCACGGATTAAAGAACTTGAAAAAACAGTCTCATCCAGCACTGTAAGTATGGAACAATCAAGTCAATTTGAGGAAAAAAAAACTCCAATAGTTAATGGTTTAACACTTATCGCCGCAGCTGGCGAAAATGATACCATTGGAAAGGACAATCAATTGATTTGGCATTTGAGTGATGATTTGAAACGATTCAAGGCTATGACCTCTGGCCATTGCTTGATTATGGGTCGAAAGACCTTTGAGAGCTTTTCTAAACCTTTGCCAAATAGAACGCACATTGTGATTACGAGGCAACAGAATTATCAGGTTCCTGAAGGTGTGATTGTAGTACATGATTTAAAAGATGCTATTCAGGCAGCTAAAGATGACGTTCAACCATTCGTGATAGGTGGCGGAGAAATCTATAAACAAGCGATGCCTTTTGCAAGTAAAATTGAACTGACTAGAGTACATGAAACGTTTGATGGCGATACTTTTTTTCCTAAAATAAATTCCTCCATATGGAAGGATATCGATAAGACGTTCCATGCAAAAGACCCTGAACATGTCCATTCTTTTTCGTTTATTACCTACGTTCGGAAATGATTAAAGACCTCCAACTTCGTATCACTCTTGAAGAGGAAAAACATTCGGATATTTTAGTTAAGAAATCCGCTGCATGGCTTGGTATTTCCACAAGTGAAATTTCTGGTGTGAAAGTGCTTCGGAAGTCCATTGATGCGAGGAAAAAATTGATTATTCTCAACTACAAAGTGGCCGTTTACATTAATGAACCTATTCCTGAATCTTCAGAGTATCACTTTGATTATAAAGATGTTTCCAATGCAAAGCCAATACATATCATAGGTTTTGGCCCTGCAGGAATGTGGGCTGCTTTGCGTTGTATCGAGTTGGGATTTAAACCCATTGTACTAGAACGCGGAAAAAATGCTCAGGACAGACGACGTGACATAAAAGCCATCAATCAAGACCATATAGTTGATGAAAATTCCAATTATTGTTTTGGCGAAGGTGGCGCAGGAACCTATTCTGATGGTAAATTGTATACGCGAAGTTTAAAGCGAGGTGATGTCAGACGCATCTTTGAAAGCCTTGTTCTTCACGGAGCAACAGAGCAGATTTTGGTGGATGCACACCCACATATTGGCACCAATAAATTGCCGAAAGTTGTTCAAAATATTCGTGAAACGATTCTAAAATATGGTGGTGAAATCCATTTTGAAACTAAAGTGACAGATTTCATCGTTCAAAATAATAAAATCAAAGGCATCCAACTTCAAAACGGAGATGAATTGGAAGCCAATCGCGTCATTCTGGCAACGGGACATTCCGCCCGGGATATCTTTTATCTGCTTCATAAGAAGAACATTGCGCTTGAAGCAAAATCATTTGCCATGGGAGTGCGAGTGGAACATCCACAGCACATCATCGATTCCATTCAATACAGTTGCAGTGGCGAGCGTGATGAATTATTACCAGCAGCAGCTTATAGTTTGGTAGAGCAAGTAAATGAGCGAGGTGTGTATTCTTTTTGTATGTGTCCGGGAGGATTTATTGTTCCTGCCGCCACATCCGATGGGGAAGTAGTCGTCAATGGTATGTCGCCTTCCAAACGGAATAATCAATTTGCTAATTCTGGGATTGTCGTTGAAATCGATGCAGATAAAGACTTGTATAAGTACGAAAAATATGGAGCACTAAAAGCCTTGGAATATCAGAAAGATTTGGAACGCTTGGCATTTACGTCGGGCGGAAGAAGTCAAGTAGCACCAGCGCAACGATTAACTGACTTTGTGGAAGGCAAACTGTCGGCGAACTTAAATCCAACATCATACCAACCTGGATTAAATTCCGTACCATTACATTCGTTACTTCCAAAATTAATTGGTGGTCGATTGCGAACTGGTTTTAAGGCCTTTGGTCAAAAAATGCATGGTTACTATACCGAAGAGGCCAATATCGTGGGTGTTGAATCACGAACTTCTTCACCAGTAAGCATCCCAAGAAATGAAAAGTTGGAACATCCACAAATTGAAGGTCTGTTTCCCTGTGGTGAAGGTGGCGGTTATGCTGGTGGCATTGTGTCTGCCGCGATGGATGGTGAGCGAT
>JBBSLN010000256.1:0-4191 GCA_038255205.1 Flavobacteriales bacterium | reverse complement strand
TCTTCAATTCAAAATTCTCACCATCAAAAACCCCATTCGGATCATACTAAATCCAGTCGCCAAGGTTGATGTATTCCGATTGGTCATTCAATTTGATTTCCATGGGTAAATATCTTTGGAGAAATACAAGAAGATATTAAAAAAGGACTTCTGCGAAAATCCGCGAATTCTGCGGGAGGAATAAAGGTCTATTTCCCGCAGATCTCGCAGAATTCCGCAGATTTCATCAATTCTCGATTAAGTTTCTTGAAAAAAAATTAATTTTTTCGTCAGACGCCTAAAGGTCGATTTATCAAAAGATATTTAAGAGGATGAGAAATACATAAAATGAAATACTTCTGCGAAAATCTGCGAGATCTGCGGGAGAAAAAATGTCTAATTGTCCCTTAGAAATCGCGGTTTTTTCAGAAAGAAAAAGTATGTGGAAACTTTGAGTTAGTTTTTAAAAGTCTTCAGTTCAAATTTCTCGCCATCAAAAACCCCATATGTATAATACTGAATCCAATCGCCAAGGTTGATGTATTCTGATTTATCATTCAGCTTGATTTCCATGGGTAAATGTCTGTGTCCAAACACAAAGTAATCTTGATGTTTCTTTTCCAATTTCTTTTTTGAATATTGAACTAACCATTCCTTATCCTCTCCTAAAAATGTTGCGTCGTGTTCACCAGAAATCAATTTGTTTTTTACACTCATATATTGTGCGATTTTAACACCCAAGTCTGGATGTAACCAGCGAAACAACCATTTAAAAACCGGATTGGTAAACACCTTTTTCATACGTTTATAACCTTTGTCATATGGCCCTAAACCATCGCCATGTCCAATAAAAAAAGTTTTATCATTAAAAACGAATTCTTTTGGCTCGTGAAAAACGTCAATATTTAATTCCTCCTCAAAATACCCATGCATCCAAAGGTCGTGGTTGCCCACAAAATAGTAAATCGGAATTCCAGAATCGCTGATTTCAGCCAATTTCCCTAAAGTTCGAGTAAACCCTTTGGGAACAACAGTTTGATATTCAAACCAAAAATCGAATAAATCACCCAGCAGAAAAATTGCAGCCGCATCTTGTTTGATGTCATCCAACCAAGCCACAAATTTCTGTTCACGAGGACGAGACAGCTCTGATGTTGGTGCTCCTAAATGGTTGTCGGAGGCAAAGTATATTTTCTGTCCTTGAGGAATGTTCATGAAGTAAATATAAAAATTTTAGCCACGAATACACGAATGTTTTTTAGCGGATATAAATAAAGTATTCATCCTAAATTAGTTAAACTGCCGACTGCCTACTGATGACTGCCAACTGCTGACTGAAAACTAATTATCCGAAGCATACCACTCGGCAAAACTAGTATCGGTTTCTTGGAGTTTTAACGAGTGAAGTTGAATAGTATTCGGTAAGTATTTTTTTATTTTAGTAGCAAAATCAATGACCATCATCTCGCTGGTGGGCTGATAATCGACCAGCAATACGTTGTGTCCTCGGTCTTTTAGTTCTTTTGCCAATTCTACATGAGGTGTGTTTTTGTTGAAAACGGTTGCGTGGTCAAACACATCGACGATTTCATCCTTTACGATTTTCTTCAAATCTGTAAAGTCGATAACCATACCGAACTTCACATTTTGGTTATCATTAATGGGTTTTCCAATCACCGTAACAGACAGCTTATAACTATGTCCGTGGACGTTTTTGCATTTGCCGTCGTAGCCATAAAGCGCGTGACCGGTTTCGAACGAGAATTGCTTTGTAATGCGAATAGTGCTCATAATCAAATCATTTTCCGCCACAAAGATATTGTTTTTGTAAATGGAATTGGTTTTTAGATTACTTTCACATACGTTTTTATAAGAAATCACTATGAACCAGCTATTTGAAGACATCGCATATGTTGAAATTCCGCTTTACGAGCGAATTATTGGCGATATCATTTCCCAAAAATATGCTATCGTAGAAGATTTTTTTTCTTCGGAAGACGTTTCTGTTTTAAGACAATCTTTGCTTGATAAACACGAAGAGGATGCATTCAAAAAAGCGGCTATTGGCAACCGTGTGAACGAAGTGATTGTAAAGTCTATTCGAGGCGACGTTATTCTTTGGATTGATGAATTGCTAGCAAATACAGCGGAACACTTGTTTTTTAATAAGATAAATAACCTGGTTTCGTATCTCAATAAAACCTGCTTTTTAGGAATTCTGCATAAAGAGTTTCATTATGCGCTCTACCCGACAGGAACTTTTTATAAGCGACACATCGATACGTTTCAAAATGATGATAGACGAAAATTATCCTTTGTGTGTTATTTAAATGATGAAAATTGGCAACCGGAAAATGGCGGCGAGTTGGTATTATATTTAGACGAAAATGGCGTGGAGAGAGAAAAAATCATCTATCCATTTCCAGGTCGTGTCGTTATTTTTGAAAGCCAAATCATCGAACACGAAGTAAAACTCGTCAATACACAACGCTTAAGTATTACAGGTTGGTTGAAAACGCGATAGGTTATTTGTTCTTTCGTCTGTTGTAGAAATAGACGACAATCAACACAATTGCCAGTAGTAAGAACAAACCATTCCCGCTTAAAAATTCCATTACATCCATAGCATTCATTTTTGTTTTATATAATGAGCCAAAGTTAATCGTTTTGTACACTTGGCAAAAAGAGTTGTCTAAATTTTAGAATCAAAGGAATGCCTCTTGCAATAATCCAACAGGTAAAGGCAATAAAAATGGCATACAGCTTGTACTTCAAAGAATCCAAAAGGAATAAGAGAGGTACAAACACTAAAAACGTCGATGCCAAAAGTAGGTTTCGTAGGTATTTCATCATTCCCAAACCTTTAAACATGCCGTCGAAAATGAACGCCAGAGCACAAAAGGGCTGCATCGCCAAAACAATCCAGAATATGGAATAAAATTCTTTTAGGACTTGTTGGTCATTCGTAAAGATATTTCCTAATGGATAATAGAAGACACCTCCAAGAATGCCTAAAATAATACCAACAACAATTCCATATTTGATGAGTCTGTTGCTCAATTGAATCAATAGATCGGGTCGGTTGGCGCCTAACAATTTCCCAGAAAGTATATTCCCAGCGCTCGCATAACCATCGACGATAAACGCCCCTAAAAACCAAAAATTAATCGCAATGGTATAAGCCGCGATGTATTGCTTGCCATAGCTGGTCGCAAAGGCGTTTGCGAAGTACAACGTAACATTTAATGCCAAAGTCCTTACAAACAGGTTTAAAATCATCAGCATAAATCGATTGATTTCCTTGTTAAAAGGGAAACTAATTTTTAATGGAATGACGGTCTTTTTCAATAAATAATAGGCAGATAAAAATGCCATCAAACATTGGGCAACGACACTTGCATAGGCAGCACCTTTAATGTTCATTGGTTCAATGTAACCATCGATACCGTAGACTAAAATAATATCCAAAAACACATTTGTCAAAGCCCCGGCCAAAGCGATAATCATAGGATAGAATGTATTTTGTAAGCCTCTAAAGGCACCAAAAACGGCAATTGTAAAGAGCGTAAAAGGAAATCCAAAGACACGAATTCGATAGTATTCCACACAATAATCCAAAATCAAATCAGAAGCATTATAAAGTTTGAAGATAAACTCTGCAAAAGGAAACGTTCCCAAAATAATAAGAATGCTCAACGAAGTAATAATGAAGATAGCTTGTGCTGGCAATGATTTTACTTCGTCTAACTGGTCTGCGCCTACATATTGGGAGACAATGGATGATATGGCGCTACGCGTTTGCCCTAATACCCAAATGAGCATCGAAATAAAAGCGCCAACTATGCCGACCGCTGCAAGGGATTCTGTTGCGTTGAGGTCGACATTCCCAACAACAGCCGTATCTGTTATGGATAGAATCGGCTCGGACACGCCAGCAATTAATGCAGGAATAGCGAGACGGTTGATGTTTTTTAGGCTGATGATGGAATTCACAGCATGTATTCGTAACAGTAAAAAGGATGTTCGCTTTGTTTTGGAAAATAAATGTTTCCCAAGCGTTTATAGCCCCGGAGTTCGTAAAATTTTTGGTTTCTAATGTTTTGTGAAAAGGTGTCCAGTCGAACGGAAACGAAATTGCGCTCTTTTGCAGAAACTTCAGCAAAATCCATCATTTCTTGCGCAAAACCTTTTCCTTGCTGACTTGGATGCACC
>JBBSLN010000255.1:0-4221 GCA_038255205.1 Flavobacteriales bacterium | reverse complement strand
TGGAATTGGCGATGGCTTGTCACTTCAGAATCGCGAGTGATAATGCAAAAATGGGCTTACCAGAAGTTTCGCTTGGTGTCATTCCAGGATATGGAGGCACGCAACGGTTGCCACAATTGGTTGGAAAAGGTAGAGCGATGGAAATGGTGATGACTGCTGGAATGATTGATGCGGAAACCGCAAAATCTTACGGTTTGGTTAATCACGTTACAACCTTGGAAGACTTGATGCCATTATGCGAAAAAATAGCAGGTAAAATTATGCGTAATTCTCCTGTCGCCATCAAAGCAGCCATCAAAGCCATCAATGCCAATTATAAAGATGGTGTCAATGGATTTGAAGTCGAAATCAAACAATTCGGGAAGTGTTTTGGCACAGAAGATTTTGTGGAAGGAACGACGGCGTTTTTAGAAAAACGTAAGGCTGATTTTCCTGGGAGATAGAACGCTGATTTGGCAAATGTTCGTTGATTTATTTTTTCAAATTCAAAAACCCAAAATTAGAATACTGCTGGGACAGTTTTAATAAATATTCGCTGATTTATCAGCGTAAATCATAAAAAATCAGCGTCATCAGCGTTCCATGAATTTCCACACTAAAACTTGAAATTCAATTTCCAAAATTGACAAATAAAAAAAATGCGAACCAGTTCCAACCAGTTCGCATTTTTTTTTTCATTTTAGTCTTGGCTCTTAAGTCTAAAAGCGAAGCGGTCTTATGTCTTAATTAAGACTTTCCACCAACAATGGTCAGTTCATCCACAATATGTTTGGCATCAGAATATTTATCAATCAACCAAAGCACGTATCTGATATCCACGTTAATCGTTCGTTGTAAATCTTTATCAAAAATCACATCGCCAGCCATTGCTTCAATATTTCCATCGAAAGCCAGACCAATCAATTCGCCATTTCCATTGATAACAGGCGAACCCGAATTACCACCAGTAATGTCATTATCCGTCAAGAAATTTACAGGAAGTTCGCCTTTTTCATTGGCATAACGACCGTAATCTTTCGCTTCGTAGATATCCAACATTTTTTTAGGCAAATCAAATTCATCATCATTCGGCTTGTACTTTGCAATCATGCCTTTAAACGTTGTATAATTGTTAGTTGCAGCATCATTTCGTTTATCGGCAGGCAACGCCCTCACTTTTCCATAGGTCAAACGCAGGGTAGAATTCGCATCAGGATATTTTATTTTGCTCAATCCAGATTCACGCAGGCCAGCCACCATATTTCTAAAAGCTGCTTGGTAATCATTTTCAGGTTGCACCAAGTTTTCAGGTTGCTCTCTGTATTTGGTCAGTAATTGTTTTGATAAATTGTATAATTGGTCATTCTCAAGTTTTGATGCATCAGGATTTTTCACAAAAGCTTCTACACTTTCTTTGGAAGTAAATATGCTATTATCAAAAGCAGTATCAACAAAAGCAGTGAAGTCATTCTTGTTTTCGTCACCTACTTGCTTCACCATTTCAGGAAGCGAATAATTGGTTTTTGAAGTGTAGAGATTCAATTGTTTGGCAAGAACCTCTTTTTCAAGTGGCAAATAGAAATCCTTATAAGAAGATTCTATAATGCCTTGTATTCTTGGCAACATTTCTTCACGCTTTGCTTCGTTGGCTGCAGTATATTGCTCTAATGCACTACCAATTCTATAAGGCAACGCAGCAAATTTGCTTGAGCGCAATATCCCTGTTAAATAGTTGTCATGTTGTGCCTTTTCATTGGTCATTTTATAATAGGCATTGATGTCGGAAATAACATTACCATATTTGGCCTTGTTCTTCTTTTTATTCGCCCAGACATCAAATTCATTCTCCACCTTTTTCTTTGCCTCAACGGTTTTTTGCGCCGTCAAAGCTTCAATCATTCCAGCACGATTTTTCCAATAATTGGCAATACTCGCATAAGAAGAAGCATACATCAAATTGATAGCCTCGTCATTATCCATATATTTTTTCATAACGTCCATGCTCAATTTTGAGCCTTCTACCCAAGCAGGATATGCATATTTTACATTTTGTTCGACACCTTCCGCTGGCATCCATCGGTTGGTTCTACCAGGATATCCCAAAATCATTGCAAAATCATTTTCCTTATTGCCCTCAAGACTTACCGGAAGGTGATATTTTGATTTTAAAGGCACGTTAGCTGTAGAATATTCTGCTGGATTTCCGTCTTCGTCTGCGTAAACTCTGAACAACGAAAAGTCTCCGGTATGTCTTGGCCATTCCCAGTTATCAGTGTCGCCACCATATTTTCCAACGCTTTCTGGAGGGGTTCCTACCAAACGAACGTCTTTGTAATCTTCATACACGAAATAGTAGAATTCATTCCCTTGATAAAAAGAACGCACTGAAACGGTATATTTTCCGCCTTCATTATTTTCTTGCTCGATTTTTGCAATTTCTTTGTTAAGTGCGGCTTCACGCTCTTTTTCAGACATTTTATCATTCACCTGCGCTAGCATTCGTTTAGATACATCATCCATTCTCACGAAGAAGCGCACATATAGACTTTCAGGTTTTAATTCCGCATCCAATGAACTTGCCCAATAGCCGTCTTTCAAATGATTTCTGTCCGCAGAGGATAATTCTGCAATTGCATTGTAACCACAATGATGATTGGTCAATACCAAACCACTACCAGAAATAATACTCGCTGTACAACCACCATTAAATTGGACAATGGCATCTTTTAGACTTTGATTGTTGATGCTGTATATTTCTTCAGGGGTCAGCTGTAGCCCCATTTTTTGCATATCTCTGTGATTCAATCGTTCGATGTGCATTAAAAACCACATGCCTTCATCTGCTTTGATTGCAGTTGAAAAAGTCATCATAAAGACGACGAGGGAAAGTAATAATTTTTTCATTTATTTTCAATTTTTTTATGAATGTTAAAAATAAAGGTTTTTAGTGTTTTGAATTGTTAAAGGCTTGTTATAAAATGGGATTTTTGTAGGAAATATTCAATAAACGCGAAGAGTGAAAATGGATTCGCCAATTATGAAGCCTCAATCTGTCTTTTAGTAGACCTACGATATAATTGGACATTGCGAAAAATAGACCGTAAATAGCAAAGTTTTTTTAATATTTCACACATATAAATCTGTTAAAATCTGCTCAATCTGTGTCATCAGTGTTCCATGGCTTTCTACATTCTGTAGCCATCAATCCATAGGTTTCGATTGTATATTTATCATTGAATCTACATTCTAGATTTGTAAGGTAAAAATAGAAAGATGAACCCAAATCCTATCATCAAAGGTCGAGGAGCACAACGCAACACACCTAATCGATTCTTCGAATTGAGTCATGAAATGCGTGATGATTTCCTTGAATACTGTGCTATTGAAGGCGAGGAAGCAGATAAAAACAAAACGCAATATCTCGAAGTATTTCCGAAAACCATTGTGAATAAAGTAAAAAGTCCGGATGTCGGAATGACGTACAGCATGAATGCCTATCAAGGTTGTGAGCATGGTTGTATTTATTGTTATGCCAGAAATACGCACGAGTTTTGGGGCTACAGTCCAGGTTTGGATTTTGAACGAAAGATTTTGGTCAAAAAAGAGGCGCCAAAACTGTTGGAAGCATTCATAAAACGAAAAAGCTGGGAAGCCTGTCCCATCGTAATGTCAGGAAATACCGATTGCTATCAGCCAGCCGAAAAAAAGTATGAAATCACTCGAAAATGCCTGGAACTGTTTTTGAAATATAAACATCCTGTCGGAATCATTACAAAAAACGCGATGATTCTGCGTGATTTGGACCTGTTGAAAGCACTTGCCAAAGATAATTTAATAGGAGTTAATTTGTCCATAACTTCTCTTTCAGAAGACACACGCATAATTTTAGAACCACGAACTGCAACTATCAAAAAACGCTTGGAAACCGTCAAAATCCTTTCCGAAAACGGTATTCCTGTAAATGTGATGATTGCGCCCATTATTCCATCCATCAACAGTCATGAGATTTTACCATTGGCAAAAATAGTTTCAGAACTTGGCGCTTTATCAATAGGACACACCATCGTCAGATTAAACGGAGCCATCGGCGAAATCTTCACAGATTGGATACAAAAAACAATGCCAGACAGAGCTGACAAAGTATTGCATCAAATCGAAAGTTGTCATGGAGGAAACTTGAATGATTCAAGCTACGATACACGTATGCGTGGCGAAGGCGAGATTGCCAAACAGATTAATGAT
>JBBSLN010000254.1:0-4252 GCA_038255205.1 Flavobacteriales bacterium | reverse complement strand
GGACTGTCTTCTACTTGATAAAATAACGACACATTTGCAGTGTCAAAAGTATTTTGGATATTCATATTATTATTGGTATAGCTATCAAAACTATAATCTGCCTTAAAAATAAAATCAAGAAAATCATATTGGAGATTGACAAAAATATTATCATTCTCAAAATTATTCGTGTTTTGACGTGAACGATAGCTGTTGAAATCCTTTGTGTAACCAATTTCTATATTTGGATAGTTCTTGAAAAATGTTTCGGCACTAAAAGTTGAGGATACTGATCTGGAAATGTTAAGGCTTGTTTCATCGTTCACAATTTGAAAAAAGTCGTTGTACCTGAAGTTACTTCTCAATTTATATTGAATCTTTTTTATCTTTTTTGAAATTCCTCCACTTAAACTCCAGCTATATTCAGGCAAATCAAATAAAATCTGTGTGCTGAACTGTTCAATCCCTTGCAATTGCGTGACGTTTTTGAAATGCTCCACTTTTTTGTTGAAATTGGTATTGAGGTTCAAATTCAGGTTTTTGAACAAACTGAATTTATAATAACTCAAACTAACCGAATGATACAATTGGTTTTCCAAATCGGAATTTCCTCTGAACACAGAGTTGAAGCTTGACAAAATGAAATTATCAGCCAACCGCTCAATACTTGGGAAACGTGCATTGAGACTATACCTGAAATTTATTTTTTCACTGTTGTTGAATTCTATTTTGGTGGTGAATTGTGGCAATAACAAAGTTTTATTGTGAGATTGACTGACATCAAACTGTTCCGTGGTCCAATTGTAGAAATGTGCAAACACCATTGGTTTAAAGGTGGCAATCCCTGTTTGGAATTTGTATTCTAAACCCACAAAAGTATCTACAAAATTATAGCCAAAATCATTTCCAAATCCTGCCGAATTAAAGTTGTTAACGGCGCCATTATTTAATAGCTGCACATCTTCATTAAAAAAATCACTGATTGCCACATTCGTTCCAACACTTGTATAAAGATGGTTGAAGTTGTTGAGCACCCAATAATCTTTAGCGATGGCACTCACATTGTGCGAGCTCGATTTTTGGGTCTGTAAAATGTTGTAGAGAGCTTCCGTCTGCAACGGGATCAAGCCTTGCAGTATCCTCTGGTCTGTCAGCCACTCGGTAATGGGTTTGTCATTCTGGAAGTTGTAGGTCGCTTCTAGCGTGGCTGTGTGATCCTTTGAGAGTTTTCGGCTGTAACTTATATTCTGTTTTAGGTTAAGCCCTATGATATCGGTTATGGCATTGATACTATTATTCTGTGTTGGGTTAATGGTGCTTATCAGACCATTGCTATCGTTATTGGTCAACTTCACAAAACTGTTGTAGGCGAAATCCTCTTCAAAACTTGGGTCATAATCGATGGTCAGCTTGCCAATGGTAAAAAAGTTGTTGAGTCGATTGGTGGTCGTTCTGTCCTCAATCAAGGGCTCATCCCGATTTAAATATTCGTTGATGACGTTGCTCTGTGTATCGGTCTTGCTGTTGGAGGTGATAATATAACCACTGATATCGGTAACCTCATTAACCGACTGTCTTATGTTGATCGCACCAAACTGGTTGGTAGTTGCTGTAAAATCTTGATTGTTTAGATAGCGTGCAAAATCGCTATTATAAAGGCTAGAATAACTAGTACTCGCATCATCCATCAGTTTGCCAAAACCTCCTTCAAACTCGATATAATCACGAAAGCTGAAGCTCTTGATACCTTGATTATTGAGGTCGCCAATAAAATTTACATTTGTCTTTGGGCTATAATAGAATAGATTGGGATGTAAAAGATATCTATTCTTAATACCTACACCAATTTCGATGTCACCAAAGGCAAACTTCTTTTTATCTTCATTTAGTTTGATGTTCATTGCCATGTCCTCACTGTCTTGAAGCCCCTTGAGCATGGCAACCTCATTATAGTTGTCCAAAACCTCAACGGCATCCACCGCATCGGCTGGGATGTTGTTGACGGCTAGTTTGCTGTCACCAGTAAAGAATGTTTTGCCTTCAACGAGCATTTTAGTGACTTTTTTACCCTGAACCATGACGTTGCCGAGTTTATCGACTTCCACACCTGGCAATTTTTTAAGTAATTCTCGTAGTTTCCGTTCTTCGCCAGTTGCGAAGGCATCGACCTTGTAGGTGATGGTATCTTTTTTAACGACGATGGGTGGTGTATAATTTAGCTTGACTTCATCCAGTTGGTTTGGGTTTTCTTTTAAGATAAAGTTTTTGGTTAGGTTTTCTTCAGTGATGGTTAACTTAATGGTTTGTGGCATATAACCCAGATAACTGACCGTAATATCATATGTTTGGTTTCTGGACAGACCAAGTTTATAATTGCCGTTTTCCTCGGTAATGGCGAAACGGACTTCTTCAGAATCGCTTTCGGGAATGGCGAGGATGTTGGCATAGCTTAAAGGGTTATTGATGGAGTCTGTGACTTTGCCTGAAACCACCACCGTCTGTGCATAAGAAGAGAATCCTACTAGGAGAAGCAGGATAAGTCTTAACCCAATTAGTCTTAACCTCAATAGTATTTATTTTCTAGCATTTCTAAGACAAAATTATTCATATCCATAAGAAGAACTCTTAATCCATTTTTTTTATCACATTAAAATCAATCTGTCTTCTTTCTATTTTCCAATACTTTTAAAACTAAAGCATCAAATTCGTTTTCTTCAATTACTTCGCCTTTAATCGGCAGTTCTATCGCCAAACTTTCATTTTCCAAAAATTCAATTCTTTTTAAAGTGGAAAATATACCGTTCCATTCCAATTCGAGGATCAAACCTGGCAATCCTCCAAACCCATCGGGGCCATAAGACAAAGGGATTCCTGGGGTATACCATGCTGTTACAGGTAAAGAATGTGCTCCAGAAGAATTATTCAGATCTATAACCGTTGTGGCCTTGTAGCATATAAATTTATCGATTTTCTTAGTATCCTTAGTCAAGGTCCAGTTAATATCATTTTTTTTAATTAGAAATATTTTACCAGAAAAATCCTTTTTATGGATAACCGTTTTATTGATTCCATCATAGTATATGTCTCCATTAAATCCTGAGATAGATTGTGCATATGCTTCTACAATAGGATTTTTTTCGGTACTCAACGCCTCAACTTTTTTAAAATGTGCCAGATTTTTATGGAACAACAATACATATTCTTGAGTTTCTAAAAGCTTCAAAGCTTTCTTCATATACATGTCTGTGACTTCCTCCTTGATAGAAGACATTTGCTTTTTATACACTGCACGACCATTTTGGGCCTCAATATAACAGGAACTGAACACTAATAATGAAAATAGATATATTTTAAGTTTCATTTTAAAAAATTCAAATAAAATCATAACAGTTAATGTATCAATTATAACTAACTGTTATGAGATATGTTAGATAAATAAATGAAAAATTAGAGATGGTCCGTCACTAATTTGCCATACAAGAATCATAGGCTGCTTCCCAAACGTTATATTCCTGTTCATGTGTAGCAATTTTTCTCAATTTAAGCATTGATGTTTGAAAAGAACCAACTGTTTCTTCTGCAACATCCCAGCACGTATAAGGATCAGAGTTAATTTCTGATTTTGCATTCAACGAACTACTCATAAAAAGCATAATTGCCAAGGCACTAAAAATTTTACGTTTCATAATTTCTAAATTTTAAAACCCACACATTATTTTTTAATGTGGGTTGGTTAATAAACAAACGTTTTTACAAGGCTTGGTTAAAAAACTACAAGGTTAGAAACTACAAGGCTAAAAAATTACAAGGTTACAAGGCTACAAGGTTGTGATTTAAAAAAATAAACCAGCTGGTTTTTGGATTAATCCATTTGCCACAAACGTTCATGTTCACCACCTTGTAAGAAGTTCACATTTAATAATTTGCAACTTTACAAAGCAAAAAAAAAAACGGTAATACCAAAGTTTTGAGCGAATATTCGACAAAATTAGCAACCTCCCAGTATACTTGCGATTCAAAGCCGTTTTACGGAAAAACCGTAATGAAAACGACCCCTTCGAATAAAACTTTAACATTTGAAAATATCGATTTTAACACTTTAAGGTCGGTTTTATTGGCTTCTTTAAGTCTTGTCACCTTGCTTTCAACAAAGTTGCTTAATCTAAAATTTTAGGGTCGCTCCCACCAAAAAATTAATCGTCGCCTGTGGATAATAGCCTGTGCCTTCAACTGTTGTGATAGTTTCTGGATCTGAAAAATCATCGTCAAAGGT
>JBBSLN010000253.1:0-4262 GCA_038255205.1 Flavobacteriales bacterium | reverse complement strand
TGTTTAACTCTTTTGAGGGACTATAACTTTTATCCGAGCATTGGCAACACTAGTTAATACCTTAGGAAATGTTCTTGCAACGCGTGCATATTGTTTCAATTGATTTATTTGACTGGTTTGCATACCTTTCATTATTTGGGTTTTACATTTACAAAGAAACAGTCAATACCAATAGTTTACGTTACAGAATTCTTGAATTTTGTTATATGATTGCTCATAAACAAACAAAAAAAAAGAGGATGTATTCAAATTACAGCCCCTTTTTGTGGCTACGAATGCAAGGATTATGTCTTCTTAATTCAGTCTACTGCGGATACTGTAGACGACGTTTTGATAAGCTCCATGTCTTTAGCATAAAACACATCAGACTCAAAAAATTTCAATGATGACTTTACCATGTTAGAATTTGGATTTCTAGGGGATACGCTAATGAATCTTGCTTTATTTAAATTCAGTCCAGAAGCAATATGATTATCTTCTTCATTTGAATTATTAGGATTAAGGACTAATAAATGTCCATTCACTACCCAAGAACCTTGAACTTCAATTTTAGTATTTGAACCTGAATCCCTGTACATACGAATGTAATTGAATGTAAAGTTCCCATCTTCATTTAGCGTAAGTACAAACTCTTTACCTTCGCCAGAATTTGAAACCCATTTGTTTGAATAGCTACTTTCAATATTTTGTGAATTCTAATTGACAACGGTTAAGACTATTGTGAGAAACAGTATAAGTTTCTTCATGGGCACATTTATGAAAGTTGATTATTTGGAGCCGGAACGGATTTTTGGTGTGGTAATTCTCAATGTTTTTTGACTTCACCTACAAAGGCCAATAACAGTGCTAACGGAAGTAGCAGGTGCACTTGTTCATTAAAAGAATACACGAAGTAGCATAACGCCCAAGCAATCACCATAATAAAGGAAAGCGTATAAAAAAAGGGTTTCATATTTAAATCATCATGCATTGGATTGCTATAAGTCCGACTGAATCTCTACATTTTTAAAAATTCTTCAAAGTTTATGATCTCTTTTTTAGTAAAATCACTTTTGAGAAAATTTTTATGAAATTTCTTGAAACCTCTGGATTTTTCTTTTAGGTATAACTCCAAATATTTATATAACCTCATCATTTAGCTTAATTAGCTTAAAATAATTACGGTACAAATATCGAACAGAGGAGTCGATTAGCCCTTACAACATTTTTTAGAATGATTATATTATTCCCATGACCATCCGGTCAGAAAACGCAGTGTTAATAAGGTCATGCGAAACTAAAGAGATAGTTATTAACTATACCATTGGGAGGTAAACTGTGAAGCAGGCACCTTTATCCAAGTGGCCCTCGGCGAAAATGTGACCATTGTGATTTTCAACAATTTTTTCACAGATTGATAGACCGATGCCAGTACCTGAATAATCGCTTTTATCATGAAGTCTATTAAAAAGCACGAATATATTTTCCGCATATGACTGGTCAAAACCAATCCCATTATCCTCTATCGTAATAGTATGATATAATTTGTATTTTGAAGATTTTAGCTGAGGGATATTATTGGCTTTTGTTTTTGAATACGAGACATCTATGATTGGTACTGTATTTTCACGGCTGTATTTTAAAGAATTACTGATCAGATTAAAAAACAGCTGCTTAATTTGGAAAGGGATAACTTTGATGTCTGGGATTGGTTCAGTAGTGATAACTGCATTTTTTTCTGATATTATTTCAGCCAAATCCTGTTTAGCGGATTCTAATAGATTATTAAGGTTTGCAACTTCTAAAACCTGATCTGATTTATTCGTTCTGGAATATTGAAGTAAATCGTCTATAAGATCGCGCATTCTTGCTGAAGCCGATTTTATGCGCTCAATATATTGTTGTCCATTATCCGACAGATTTTCATATTCCTTTTCTTCCAATCGTGATATAAAGGTCTGTATTTTACGAAGTGGCTCCTGCAAATCATGACTGGCCACATAGTTGAAGGACGCCAGTTCTTTGTTGTTGCGCTCCAGTTCTAGATTTTTTTCCTCTAACAAAAGATAATTCTCGATTTCATCTGTGATATCAGATGTTGTTCCCAATAATCGTTTATCACCTTCGGAATCTATCAATATTTTCGCATACGCCTTAAAATGTTTGATTGTTCCATTTTTTTGTATTATCCTATAATACATGAATGGTAAATCTTCGTCATCCATCATTTTATCCACTTGTTCTGTCACTTTATCGAAATCTTCAGGGTGCACAAAGGCCATAAAGTTGTCATTTGTCGCTTTGAAAGATTGAGGCGCTTCACCAAGTAAGCGGTAGAGATTATCCGAATACTCATATCGGTTATCTTTTATATGCCATATCCAGGTACCATTTTTACTGATTATTTCAGTCTGTGTTGTAGATTCCTTAAAGGTTTCTAGTTGTTCATTCTTAAGTTTTAGTGTTTTTAAATTTTTACTTATTTGGCCATAGGTCAATAAAAGTAGAGTAAGAAATAGAATTAAAACATAATAAACTACAAGTGGTGCGTTCGAAATACTTTTTGTGCTCTTTTCCCTTCTTATTTTAAGGAGGCCTTTTTCATGGGCTATCATTTCGTTTATCTTGAAACCAATACTGTTCATCAATTGACTACCCTGCTTAAAGGCTGTTATAAATTCTGGCGTCTCCATGGCATTGGTCGAGGCTATTCGTCTTGATTCATCTAATAATGACAACCGCTTATTGATTTTAGTTTCTAATTCCTGCAAGCTCTCTTGTTGATTTGGATTATCAGAAGTTAAATCCTTCAGAGTAAACAATTTGTCATCGATATATCCTCGATTTATGGAAAAAGATTCTAAAAACATGGAATCTTTTGAAATAAGAAATCCTCTATGATTGGTTTCGGCACTTTTGATAGAAGATAGCAAGTTTCCAAGTTCTAAATGGACTTCATAGGTATGCTGAACCATTTTAAAAGAATCAGTATGGGCTTTTATGTATTTATAAGACAACCCTCCCATGCAAAGTACAGCAAATAAACTTGCGCCGAAGATGATTCTTAAGAAGCGTTCTGATTGATAAAGTTTCCTGATTGGCATTTTTATAGACGTAATAGAAAATTGTCTTTGTTCAAACCGCTTGTGTGATATTGCCAATTCATGGTCACAACTTCAGATAATACTTTTTTAAGATTATTAAAATCATTGGGTTTTTTGATGTATATATTGGCGCCATTTACAAAGGTGTTTTCTATGTCTTCCTCTGAGGCGGACGTCGAATAGATGGCAATGGCAATGTCTTTAAACTTCTCTTGGTTCTTTATATCTATTAAACACTCTAAGCCCGATTTTTTTGGCATATTCAAATCTAAAAATAGAATATTTGGAAGTATGGAATCCGAATGATTTAGAGCATCCATAAGAGCAAGTCCGTCTTTGTAGGTCTCAACTTTAGTTTTGATTTTCAATTCTTCAAAAGCCTCTGTGAAGAACAATCGGTCATCTTCATCATCATCTGCCAAAACCACATAGGTATAATCTGCTTGCATAAATGGGGATTTTAATTTTTCTTGTTAGCTAAATCTCTTCGCTTCGCTATGATACGTTGAAATGTGGTTGGTGTAATGCCAGTGGTATTCTTAAATTGTGTACTTAAGTGAGCCACACTCGAATAATTTAACTTAAATGCTATTTCCGTCAAAGATAGGGCAGTGTTTGAAATGAGCGACTTTGTATGCTCAATTTTTTGAAGAATTATAAAGTTCTCTACGGATGTATACGTCACTTCAGAAAATAAGTTTGAAAGATACCCATAACTGTGCCCCAATTTATCTGAAAGATATACAGAGATTTTCACATTGACATTGGTATCGGAATTAAACACCATATCTACAATGACATCTTTCATTTTTTGCACTAAAATGACTTTCTGATTTTCAATAATCTCGATACCGTATTCGTTGAGTGCTTGGTTAAAAGATTTCATTTTTTCGCTAGGTACTTTTTCCAAGAATTCAATTTCCCCAAAACTCAACATCGTATATTTAATATCGAGTTCAGCCAGCTTTTTTTCGATAACTTTATTACAGATACGGGTAAAATCAAATTTTATAAAAATTTTCATTACATGGGTATTAGTTGCAAATTTAATCGTTTATATCTTAATTTTTATTAAAAGTTAAAATTACAAAATTATCCGTTTAACGTATCTCAATACTTATAGGCACTTTTTGGACCCTTTTTCATGCTAAACATCAATGAATCAATCGCTAATTTGAG
>JBBSLN010000252.1:0-4265 GCA_038255205.1 Flavobacteriales bacterium | reverse complement strand
TTGTGGCGATTTCAGTGCATGTCTATCAAAAAGGTTAAAGTCCAATGCTGTGCGATGCTGTGACAATAAATCGCCTGCCACAAAGCCTTCGTAACTCATTTGTTCCCCAAAATCGTAAATGACCTGACGCAGCAATAAACTAGGTTGTACCGAACTTGGGGCGTTTGGATTGGTATTGATGTCTTCGAAATCTTTCGTGCAACTGCTCGCGAACAAAAGACTTATAAATCCGAATATGTATAGTTTTGTTTTCATCTTGAAAATTTAATTAACGACCTGCAAGGTTTTTTTCAACCTTGTAGGTCTGATTTTGTTTTTATTAAACCTACGAGGTCTTTGAGACCTTGCAGGTTGGTTCAGACCTTGCATGATGCTTTAAAAATTAAACCCAGCTTTAAAACCGATACTTCTTGTTGTTGCATAGCTCATATCTTCCACACCACTTACAAATCCATTACCTTGAACGGCCAATTGTTCTGGGTCAAAATGTGGGTTTTCCGTGATGACAAAAAGATTGTTTCCAATAAGAGAAAGATTCAAATCAGCTCCTTCTTTCAAGCCTAAAAAGCCATCTTTCAAATTGAATGAATAGCCAACAGAAAACTGACGCAATTTCAAATAAGACGCATCATAAACATTATTTTCCTCATGGTTTCTGTCATAAAATTGTCTGTAATAGCTTTCTGCCGAAACTGCTGTCGTGTTTTGTACATAGACAGGATTTGCTGTTGTTCCAGTATTTACGACACCTTGAGCCACAATGCCATCTTCCGGTCTGAAGGATGTTTCTGCCAATTGACCACCAACATTTCCGAGCGCACTTGTCCGTGAAACCAATTCGCCACCTTGTCGCCAATCGAATAAAAATCCGAGGTTCCAGTTTTTGTAGTTGAAGGTATTATTCCATCCCAATGTGAAATCAGGATTGTAATTTCCGAGTTTCTGCAAATTGTTATTGGCAATATAACGTCCATTGGCATCAATGATAAAATCGCCATTTTCGTTACGAGTGTAACCCGTTCCGTAGAAATCGCCAATGCGTCCACCTTCTTCCACTTGAAACCAGACGGTTTGGTTGGCACTGTCATAAATTCGGCTGTAAGCCAAGGTCAAACGACCATCAGCTTGTGGTAATTCCTTGATGATAGAACGATTGGTTGCAAAGTTAAAAGTCGTATTCCATTTGAAATTTTCATTTTTGATAGGTGTCACACCAAGGATGATTTCCACACCTTGAGTATTCACTTTTCCACCATTGACAACTTGCTGATTGTACCCAGATGAAACAGCAATTGGAAGTGAAATAATTTGGTCTTTGGTTGTTGCATTATAGTATGTAAAATCAAAATTCAGACGGTCTTTAAAGAAGCGAAGGTCTGTCCCGAATTCGTAAGAAGTGGTTTGTTCAGGTCTTAAGTTCGCATTCGGAATAAAATTTTGGTCGCTGAATGTCGGCTCACTGTTGAATGGTGTTTGCGACACGAATGCACCAGAAGTTTGGTATGCTCCCGTGTCATTACCAACTTGTGCAACACTTGCTCTTAATTTCGCAAATGAAAATACGGTTGGCAATTCCGTCACGTTAGACAAGATAAAACTGGCTGATGCAGAAGGGTAGAAGAAGGACGTTCCATCCACCGAAAATGGTGTTGCCAATGCGCTTGACCAATCATTCCTTCCTGTTATATCGAGATAAAGGAAGTCTTTGTAGCCGAATTTTGATATTCCGTAAAAGGAATTGATGCGTTTTTGAGATTCAAATTGAAAAACTTCAATTGGCGATGCGGCATTGTTCAAACTAAAAATACCTGGTTGTGCCAGATTTGTTGTTTGAGATTGTTTGGTCGATGCTTTTTGGTCAAGTCGATTCCCTCCAACAGAGATATCAAAAGAAAAATCCCCAAAGATATTGTTGTAATTGACCAGGAAATCTGTATTCACTTCACGATAGAAAACATCATGCTCGGCATACGCACCATTTTTGAAACGGTTACTGCTAAAATTTCTTTTAAATTCTCTTTTTTCACTACTATAATCCATTCCTGTGCGAAAAGCTACGCTCAAATTTTCTGTAAGATTATGTTTGATAGAAATGTTTCCAAAAATACGGTCGCGTTCGAAGGAATTTCGGTTTTCCAAAAGGATAAAATACGGATTATCAAAAAAGGTATAGTTGAACGAATACTGTTGGATACCTTCCAAACCTGGCTGCCAATAATTCTTCAAACTATTGATATCCAAAGAACGTGGTCCCCAAGCGACCAAAGAATAATTCACGTTTTCGCTACCATAACCGTTGGAAGGTCTATTGTCACTACTTGAATTCACATAACTGAAAGAAGATGCAATAGTCGTTTTGTCGGTTGGACGAAAGGTTAATTTTGCAGCTGCCGTTTGACGGTCGAGATTGACACCAGGAATGATGGATTCGCTTCGTAAATCCGTAAAAGACAATCGGTAATTACCTTTATCGAACGCATCGGAAATCGATAGATTATTAATAGTCGTGATACCGGTTTGATAAAAATTCTTTAAGTTGTCTGGATGTGAATTAAAAGCCGTTGGTGTAATAGGTAAACCGCTGTATAGCGAAGTGTCTCCACCACGAACAAAACTTCCATCAGGTAATTGTACAGGACCATCGAACTGTGGAACGAGATTTCCGATGTCCAAACGTGGTCCCCAAGAATAGGTAATATTATCATTGGTTCCACCACCAAGCCCGTTAACGTATTCAAACTGACCAGAATTTCCTTGACCATAGTCATTTTGAAAATCGGGCAATCGGAAAGCAGAATCCACAAACAATGACGTATTAAAACTGATACCAAGCCCTTTCGCCTTGCTGCCATCTTTTGTTTGAATGACGATGACGCCGTTGGAAGCACGTGCCCCATATAAGGCAGCAGCATTTGGGCCTTTCAACACAGATACCGATTCGATATCATCAGCATTGACTTCCATGGCGCCATTTCCAAAATCGATTTCCTGAAAACCAGCGGCAGCTTCATTGGTGAAATTGAAAACCGTATTATTATTAATCGGAATACCATCGACAACGAATAATGGGTTATTATTCGAGAAGGAAGATTCACCACGAATCGTTATTTTTGAGGATGAACCAACGCCTGTCGCACCTTGTGAGATGGTTACACCAGCTAATTTTCCAGCTAAATTGTCAAGAAAATTCACTGTTTTTACTTCAGTTAAACTTTCAGATTTCAAAGTTTGCACGACGTATCCCAATTCTTTGGTTTCTCGTTCCAAGCCTAAAGCCGTGACTACGACTTCATTTAAATTGGTGAGTGATTCCTTTAAAGACACATCGATGGTTACTTTGTCGCCAACTGTTATCGTTTGGGTTTCGAAACCCAAAGTTGAAAATTGTAAGCGTTCGTCTTTTGATGCTACAATGGAATAAATTCCGTTTTCATCGGTGTTTGTGGATGTTCCGTTAGATGCTACAACGGTCACAAAAGGCAAGGGTTCTTCCGTTTGGGAATTGGTTACAATACCAGTAATTGTGGTTTGCGCAAAGCTAAACATCGAGCATAGCAATAGCGCGTAGAGATATATTTGCTTCATAAATAATTTTAGGTTAGATACTAAAAATGTCTCTGATGGTTGCACCAGAAGTTTGAAAAAATGATATTATATCAACTTTTTCTAAAAATTAAATGTGAAGTAAAACAGGCGAGCCTTTGTTGAAATGATGAAGAAGCGTCCCATTCTTAATAAGAAGAGCGCAAAAAATGACCAGTGCTTTTACTTCAGAAAGAATCGAAAGTAAAAGTAGTTTTATGGTTTTTGAAAGTGATTTAGCACTATTGAGAATCGATTTTGCATCAGCAACCGAATCGATATCCTTTAAAACTTCCAAAGTAAATAATCGAATCTTTTTTGCTGAAATGACTCTTGAAATACTTCGGGTCAATTCCGAAGTTTGCCAGGGTAATTTGAGGAATGTCATCCGATTAAACTGCGATTTCCGCAAGCCCATCATGTAAAACCCACCATCAAGTGAAGGGCCTAAAACAATGTCGTTCGTTTTTAGTTGTTCAACTGTTTGAAGAATTTGTTGACTTTGAAGATGAGGTGTGTCGTTTCCGAGAGTGATGATTTGTTCATAACCTTTGTCAAAAACGGATTGAATGGCATTTGTGAATCGCTCGCCAAAAGTAGTTCCGACTTGTTCCTTTTCCGAAGAAATAATATATGGAATTCCAGTTTTTTGGACTTTTTGCAATGTTTGATGATTAAGTGCA
>JBBSLN010000251.1:0-4273 GCA_038255205.1 Flavobacteriales bacterium | reverse complement strand
ATTAAAACGCCGAGTTTAAAAGCATCATATTCTGTTTCGAATTCTTCTCTTTTTACTGTTCCTTTTTTACCGATTTTTTCATCGACGAATTGGTCAAGACTTTTTAGATTTTTATTTTTTGCTTTCATAATATTCTTTTTTTATCTGTTCGGCTCGTTCGATTTGTTGTTTCATTATGAATAGCATCAATAAACTTTGTAAACTAACTATTCACATTTGAATATTTAAGTTCAGTTTCGCTCCCAAAGCGTTAAAAATCCGCATGACTGTTTCAAAAGTTACATTTCCAGTACTGTTTTCAAGTCTTGAGATTTGTGCTTTTTTTACGCCCACTAATGCTCCCAATTGTTCTTGAGTCAGTTTTCTTTTCTTTCGAGCGGTTTTAATCATATCTCCAATCAATTCAAGTTTTAACTCAAATTCATATTCGTCTCGTTCTTCAGTGCCCTTTTTTCCAATTAAAAGGTCTTCAGCTTGGTCTAAAGTGTAACTTTTCATTTCTCTTTATTTTTAAAATATGTTATTCTAATCTTATTTGCTTTGTCAATTTCCTTTTTATCGACTTTGCTCGTTTTTTTTATAATGCCATGTGTTGCAAAAACAAGCGTTTCGGTTTTGTTATCCTTATCCCAAAAAGCTAACAGTCTGTATTGAATTCCAGAATACAGGGACCTAAACTCCCAAATGTCATTCGTTAATTTTTTAAAGAATTTTGGGTCAGATTGTTGTTCAGCTCTTCTAATATTCTGAAAAATTTTCTTTCTGGTTTTAAGATTTTGTTTTTCTACAAATACGAAAGCCTCCTCTAATAATTTCGTTTCGAAACGTTTTATCATTTTCTATGCATAACATTAACACAGTTACAAATATAGAAAAGTTTCTTTAATTGTAAACTTTTTAATTGATTTTAATACTTGAGAATTTCCAAATATTCATTCTAAAGCACAAGAAAGGTTTAATATATGCTGTTTTAGTTTTGAATAATATTTAATGACTTTCAAGTTGATTCTATATCGAAATCATTCTTCGCCATTCCAAACCCGCGTTAGGGATAGAAGTGAAAAGCCCACAGTAACCTCGATGCTAATCGAGGTTGCGAGGACTTGTAACGGACCTGCCTGCCGGCAGGCAAGTAGCCCGACCCTTTTCTGGTAACGCCCAAAATCTCAAAATTCCAATTTTCAAATTCCAAATTCCAATCTTGACACATTGGGGAAAAATTCCAAATGCTGAAAATTTCAAATTTCAAATCTTAACCTTAAAAAATCTTCAAATAAAACTCCCACCTTAATGCGCCTCAAGCCAATCCGCCCCAACACCCAAATCGACATCCAAAGGCACAGTTAACGATAGGTTGATTTCGCTTCTGACTTGACCAATCTTTTGATTGCTTCCAATCATTTTAAATATTTTGTAATCTTATAAAATGGCGCCGTTGTTGTTATTTAAGTTGTGTTTAGGCTCAATATCATTCTCTACTTTCCCATATCCAATTCCATAATATGCAATAATTTCAGAGTTTAATTCAGTATCTATATAGTCTTGAGCTAGAATCAAAAGGCCAGAAAAAATAATAATTTATGCTAAAATTAAGTTCATTTTCCTTTGTTATGAAAGATAGTAAAATATAGAATATTATAAAGTATTAATACCCTGAAACATTGCTACAGTTAAAATTGTCCCTCTAGCTATCGGGTTTACGCTATTAATTTTATACCCATTAATAGGTATTTCATATATAGAAATAAAGCTATAGTTTTGACAAATTAACCTCAAAAATCACAAAAATGAAAACAAAACTACTAAAAATCAATTGCTTATTAATTTTAAGTTGTGTTCTTGGTGCTTTCCAGATTACAACGGCACAGAATGGATTGGATGCCTCCTTTGGACAAGCGGGAACAATAACAACTACTTTTAATTCAAAAGATAGTTATGCCGAAAGCGTTATACAATTGGCAAATAACAAGATTGTTGTAGCCGGTGGTGCTGGAGATAATTTAGCTGATATTGCGCTGGCTAGTTATTTACAGGACGGCTCTGCGGATACATCTTTTGGTACGAATGGGACCTTGTTGATAGAATTAACCAATTTGTCAAGTACCGCAAGTAGCATTGTGGAAGATGCTAATGGAAATATTCTCATTGCTGGATTCGTAGAGGATGCTGCATTTAACTATCAGGCTGTTTTGATACGAATAAGTCCTAGCGGTGTATTGGATGGTGCTTTTGGAACAAATGGGGTGGTACTGACCAATTTTGGGACGACGATGGGCGCAGGAGCTTTAGCGATTGCTATGCAAAGTGATGGGAAAATCATTTTGGGGGGTGCTACTATAGATTATGACGATCCAGTGTATGACGAGCTTGGAGATTTTGCTTTGGCGCGATACAATGCTGACGGCTCTGTTGATACAACTTTTGGCAATGGAGGCTATGTTGTGACAGCCTTTGACGATAATTATTTTGATCTCATAAATTCAATAAAAATACAAGCCGATGGAAAAATAGTTGCAGCTGGTTATTCAGGTACCGAAGACCCCGCGACTTTTGAAGATAGTTCCAATGCAGTAGTAGCCAGATATAATACAAATGGGAGTTTGGATAATTCCTTTGGGACTAATGGAAAAAAACAGATTAATGTAGGTTTAATGGACTACATAGAAGGACTGGCTATACAGGCAGATGGTAAAATTTTGTTATCGGGTGACACTACGAATGAGAATTTTGATTATGTTACCTTGTTAATAAGGCTTAACATAAATGGATCACTTGATTCAAGTTTTAGTGGGGATGGTATTGTAACTACTCAATTTTTGAACGGTTCCGATTTTTATTTTTCATCAGCTGTTTCAGTTATACCCAATGGAGATGGTACTATTATAGCTGCTGGTACCAGCCAAAATGAAACTTCAAATATTGAATACGTAACCTTTGCAAAGTACACTGCCAACGGTGCATTGGATACAACATTTAGAGGAGATGGTAAATTTATATCTATGATAGATGGGGTTTATGTAAATCAGGCAATTGTTACTTCTTCAGGAAAACTTTTAGTTGCTGGAGAAAAAAACAGTAGTGTTAACGGTAATTTCGAATACAATATCTTTCTCGCACAATTTTTATTGACCAACACCTTGGGTATAGATGATGCTGATGCAAATTTTATCTCGGTATATCCAAATCCCGTGTCTAGCCAGCTGAATATTAAATTTGCTATAGGGGTTCCAAATACAGAGATTTCGCTTTATGATGTGCTGGGCAAGGAAGTTAAGGCCATAAAGACAGATAAAATAAATGAACAGATCAGTATGGAAAACCTTTCACCAGGTGTTTACTATTTAAATGTTGTTCAGGAAGGTAAAATCACAACCAAGAAAATTGTAAAAAATTAATTTTTAGCTTTCATAGTTACCAAAAGAAAAATCGCCCAAAAATTAAATTTGGGCGATTTTTTATCCCGCATTTTTTTTACAATTGATGCTCAAAGTCCCGAGCGCCTCAAAACCATACTGTTTGTTTTATTTCTAGCGGCTAAGGCAGGCCAAGTTTTTTCTGCATAGGACAATTACCTTAAAATACGAGCTAATTTTGCATTTACTTTTGAATTGATAATTTAATAACAATCAAAACATCTCTGCGACAAAGTCTCAATGCGCCTCCAGCCAATCAGCCCCAACGCCCAAATCAACATCCAAAGGCACAGAAAGCGTATAAGCAGATTCCATTTCGGTTTTGACCAGTTTTTTGATAGCTTCCAGTTCTGGTTTGTAAACATCAAATACCAATTCATCATGCACCTGAAGCAGCATTTTAGTTTTATAATTTCCTTCTTCAAGTTTGTTATGAATATGTATCATCGCGATTTTGATAATATCAGCAGCACTTCCTTGAATGGGAGCGTTGACGGCATTTCGTTCGGCTGCCCCTCGAACCACAGCATTTCGGGAATTGATATCATTTAAATATCGACGTCGACCTAACACTGTTTGGACATAGCCATTCTCACGCGCAAAATCAACCTGTTCGCTGATGAAGTTTCGCAATTTTGGATAGGTGGCGTAATAGGTGTCAATTAGTTCCTTGGCCTCACTTCTTGACAGATCAGTTTGATTGCTCAATCCAAAAGCGGAAACGCCATAAATAATTCCAAAATTGACAGTCTTGGCATTGCTTCTCTGCTCACGTGTCACTTCTTCAATTGGCACGTTGAATACTTTAGAAGCCGTCGAAGCATGAATGTCCTCGCCATTTTTAAACGCGTTAATCATAT
>JBBSLN010000250.1:0-4281 GCA_038255205.1 Flavobacteriales bacterium | reverse complement strand
TTTGACTTCGGAAGAATTGACGAAGTTGGAGGAAGGTTTGGATGATTTGTCGAAGCAAATGGAAAATAACTCTTTTGTCATTGAAGAACAGTTTGAAGATGTCCACTCAAAAATCGAATTTGAATTGACAAAAACGTATGGTGACGTAGGGAAGAAAATACACACGGCACGTTCCAGAAATGACCAAGTTTTAGTGGCATTGCAGTTATTTTATAAAGAGAATTTAAACCTGATTTTCGACAAAACCGAAACGTTTTTCAATACACTTCTTAATTTAGCTGAAACCCATAAAAATAGTTTGCTTCCAGGGTATACGCATCTCCAAGTTGCGATGCCTTCCTCTTTTGGATTGTGGTTTTCTGCCTATGCCGAGGTCTTGATTGATGATGTATATCTATTACAAGCAGCGATTAAAACGGTTGACCAAAATCCGTTGGGTTCTGCGGCCGGTTACGGAAGTTCTTTTCCTATTGATAGAGATTTTACAACCAAAGAACTGGGTTTTTCAACCTTGAAATTTAATGTGGTAGCAGCGCAAATGAGTCGTGGGAAAAGTGAACGAACGATTGCTTCAACGCTGGGAAGTTTGTGCAATACACTGTCTCGTTTTGCGATGGATATTTGCCTTTATAACAGTCAGAATTTTGGCTTTATCACCTTTCCTGACGAATTGACGACTGGAAGCAGCATCATGCCTCATAAGAAAAATCCAGATGTGTTTGAATTGCTTCGTGGGAAGTGCAATAAAATCCAAGCCTTGCATACCGAAATGGTATTAATCACGAATAATTTGCCTAGTGGTTATCATCGAGATTTTCAATTGCTAAAGGAAAATATGATTAATGGATTTGAGGACGTGAAGGATATTTTGGATATTTTTAATTACGCCATCCAACAAGTCATTGTAGGGGATATTGATTTGAACGATGCTAAATACCAACATTTGTTTACGGTAGATAGTATTAATAATTTAGTGATTGGAGGCATGTCATTTAGAGACGCCTATCAAAAAATTGGAGCACAAGTGCAAGATGGAACTTACAAGGCAGATACTTCGAAGCAGCATACGCATATCGGAAGTATGCATAATTTGTGTTTGGAGGAGATAAGGAATAAGTTTCCAAAATAAAAAAGCATCCCGAAGGATGCTTAAATACCTACTATTTGATAGACTAAATCATAATAAATTTTAAATAATAGTAGATTGCCCCAAGTGAATATTCACAAAATTTTTATTGCTATCTGTTGGATTATTGATGAAATCTTCAATGAAATTTCCAACTTTGCTGGTTGATATTTTGTCCGTGCTATCGTTTAAATCGGGTGTAGTTATCTGGAGTTTAAGCGATTTATCTACACCTTGCCTAATCAATCTTGCTTCTTCATGCAGCCCAAAATGTTCCAATAGCAAGGCTGCTGATAAAATCGAAGCAATTGGATTGGCAATTCCTTTACCTGTAGCCTGCGGATAGGAACCATGAATAGGCTCAAATAGCGCATATTTGTCACCTATGGAAGCGGAAGCCAATAATCCAATCGAGCCACCAATAACACTTGCTTCGTCACTGATGATATCGCCAAACATGTTTTCTGTAAGAATTACATCGAACTGGCGTGGATTCAAAATCATTTGCATGGCAGCGTTGTCCACAAATAGAAAATCCAATGAGACACCAGGATATTGTGAAGCGATTTCAGTCACCACGCGACGCCATAAACGTGAACTTTCAAGCACATTCGCTTTATCAACAAGCGTTAATTTTTTCCGTCTGGTTCGGGCAGCTTTAAACGCCAAATGTGCAATACGTTCTATTTCAAAACGAGAATATTCACATAGGTCAGAAGCAGTATTGCCATCTTCACTTAACTGTTTTTCACCAAAATAAATACCTCCTGTCAATTCTCTATAAATACTGATATCAGTACCTTCAATAATGTGTCGCTTTAAAGGCGATTTGTCTAGAAGCGTATCGTAAGCTTTCACCGGACGAATGTTAGCATACAATCCCAATTCCTTGCGAAGTTTCAACAAACCTTGTTCCGGACGTACTTTTGCCGATGGGTCATTATCATATTTTGGGTCACCAATCGCACCAAATAAAATCGCATCGGCAGATGTGCATAATTCCAAAGTTTTGTCTGGCAATGGATTACCAGTGTTGTCAATGGCAATGGCGCCCACAACGGCTTCCTTAAACACGAATGTGTGGTTGAATTGCAAGGCAATGGCCTTTAATACTTTGATGGATTGGGCGGTCACCTCTGGACCGATTCCGTCACCTGATAAAACTGCTATATTTAGTTTCATAAATTCCTATTTTGTAATTTCCGTAGCGGAAGTCTTATTTTTTATTCTCTATTTTTTTGGCGTTACCACAAGGGTCGCGCTTTCACTACTCGCTTCCCGATAAAAAATCGGGAGAGCTCAAACATGCCGCTCAATCGCTAACGCAACTTCCAGCAATCATTGACCTTCAATTTTCATAGTTAATCTTCTAAAGACTACAAACTGAAGACTGCTTACTGACGACTTTTTTCAAACGCTTCAATAGTTTCTTTTTTACTCAATAAATAATCGATGTCGTCATATCCATTGATCATACAGGTCTTTTTGTAGGCATCGATATCAAACGATTCTTTAAAGGAAGTCCCTTCAATGGAAATGGTTTGGTTTTCAAGATTTACAACGAGTTTGATTGTTGATTTTTCTTTTATTTCGGATAACAAAACCTTTAAAAAACCTGCTGATACTTGAACTGGAAGCAAACTGTTGTTCAATGCATTGCCTTTAAAAATATCAGCAAAAAAACTTGAAACAATTACCTTTAAACCATAACCTGTCAATGCCCAAGCCGCATGTTCACGACTCGAACCACATCCAAAATTATTGCCAGCCACCAAAATGCCACCTGAATATTCCGGACGATTTAAAACGAAATCCGGATTGAGATTTCCTGCTTTATCATAGCGCCAATCTCTAAAAACATTGTCACCAAAACCTTCTCTGTCGGTGGCTTTTAGAAAACGCGCAGGAATGATTTGGTCTGTATCGACATTTTCAATATCCAAAGGAATTGCTGTAGATGTTAATGTTGTGAACTTTTCCATATTTACTTCCCACGAAAGTGGGAATCTCAAATTTAATAGATTAACTATTTGTTTTTTTTGACACGAACCTATCTGCCGACAGGCAGGTACACCAATTTTTTTAGGCTAACTCATTAATATTTGTTCGTGAATTCGTGGCTTATTTACACTAATTCAATTGCTTCGTAATATCAATAATTTTCCCTTCCACAGCAGTTGCTGCTGCCATTAATGGACTCGCCAAAATAGTTCTTGAGCCTTGTCCCTGGCGTCCTTCAAAATTTCTGTTGGAGGTTGACACACAATATTCACCTTGTGGAATTTTATCATCATTCATCGCTAGACATGCAGAACAACCAGGTTGACGCAGTTCAAAACCAGCTTCATCAAAAATAATTTTGAGACCTTCTTCAATAATTTGTGCTTCCACTTGTTTGCTTCCAGGAACCAACCATGCCGTCACATTGGCTGCCTTTCGTTTCCCTTTGATGTAATTGGCAGCTACTCTAAAATCTTCGATTCGTGAATTGGTACAACTTCCGATAAACACAAAGTTGATGGGTTTGTTGATAAGGCTTTCACCTTTTTTGAAATCCATATAGTCCAAAGACTTTTCAAAAGATGCGTCACTGGTTTCTGGAATTGTTTCCGAAATTTTGATACCCATTCCTGGATTTGTGCCATAAGTGACCATTGGTTCGATATCTTCGGCGTCAAAGAAATATTCCTTATCAAATGTTGCATCCTTATCAGAGGGAAGTGTTTTCCAATAGGCCATTTTTTTATCAAATTCGTCGCCTTTTGGTGCAAATTTTCTTCCTTTTATATAGCTGAAAGTGATTTCGTCTGGTGCTATCATCCCTCCTCTGGCTCCCATTTCAATACTCATATTACAAACAGTCATGCGACCTTCCATCGACATGTTTTCAAACACATCACCAGCATATTCACAGAAATAGCCCGTTCCGGAATTCGTTCCCAATTTTGAAATAATATAAAGAATCACATCTTTAGGTAAAACGCCATTCTTTAATTTGCCATTAACGGATACTCTTAAACTTTTTGGTTTGGTCAATAATAAGCATTGACTTGCAAATACCTGTGCCACTTGACTGGTGCCAATTCCGAATGCAATAGTGCCAAAAGCCCCGTGCGTTGACGTGTGACTATCGCCACAAACGATGGTCATTCCAG
>JBBSLN010000249.1:0-4294 GCA_038255205.1 Flavobacteriales bacterium | reverse complement strand
GTTAGTAAATTGTTAATAGTAAATCAACAGAGTGTTACGAATAAGCCTAAAGAAATTATAGATTTGAACGTCTTGGAAAATGCCCTGAATTCCAATCCGATGATTAAGGAGGCGCAAGTGTACATCAATGTTGATGGCCAACTGACCGCTGAAATCAACCAGAAACAGCCTATAGCAAGAGTGGTAACAAATGCGTCCTACTATGTAGATGGTGATGGAACGTTTATGCCTTTATCAACAAATTACTCAGCAAGAGTTCCGTTGGTGACAGGTGTTGTAGAGAAAAATAACCTACATAATGTGGCTGTGGTAGCTCGGAAAGTTCAAGGTGATGAGTTTTTGAAAAACAATGTTGTAGAGATTCATCAAAACGAAAATAGAAGTATTGATTTAAAGTTCCGTATGGATGATTTTACCATACAATTAGGCTCTTTAAATCAATTGGATAAAAAAATAAACAATCTCAAAGCGTTTTATCAGAAGGCGATGAGAGATAGTACGCTCAATATGTACAGTGTAGTGAACTTAAGGTTTGACAAACAAGTCATTTGCACAAAAAAGTAAACGATGGAAAACAATAAAATTTCAGTAGGATTAGACATCGGAACCACAAAAATCGTGGCGATGATTGGTCGTAAAAACGAATATGGCAAAGCCGAAATTTTGGGAATCGGTAAAGCCAAAAGTTTAGGTGTGCATAGAGGCGTTGTCAATAATATTACGCAGACCATTCAATCTATTCAACAAGCAGTTCAAGAAGCAGAGGCAGAAAGCGGCCTAAAAATTGAAGAAGTAACCGTCGGAATTGCTGGCCAACATATCCGAAGTTTACAACATAGCGATTACATAACGAGAGCCAATTCTGATTTGGTCATCGATGAAGAGGATATCGACCGATTGATTAATCAGGTTCATAAGTTGGTCATGTTGCCAGGTGAAGAAATCATCCACGTATTGCCACAAGAATATAAAGTGGATGGTCAAGCAGAAATAAAGGAGCCCATAGGAATGTACGGCGGAAGGCTTGAGGCCAATTTCCATGTCGTGGTTGGTCAAGTATCGTCCATCCGAAATATTGGAAGATGTATTAAGAGTTCAGGTTTAGAGTTGGAAGGCATCACATTGGAACCATTGGCATCAGCAAATGCTGTCTTAAGTCAAGAAGAAAAAGAAGCAGGTGTCGCATTGATTGACATAGGTGGAGGAACGACCGATTTGGCAGTTTTTAAAGATGGCATCATTCGTCATACCGCAGTGATTCCTTTTGGTGGGAATGTCATTACTGAAGATATAAAAGAAGGCTGTTCAATCATTGAAAAGCAAGCTGAATTATTGAAAATAAAATTTGGTTCTGCTTGGCCAGGAGAAAATAAGGATAATGAAATCGTGTCCATTCCAGGATTGAGAGGTCGCGAACCGAAGGAGATTACGCTAAAAAACTTATCCAAAATAATTCATGCACGTGTCACAGAAATCGTTGAGCAAGTTTATCTCGAAATCAAAAATTACGGTCATGAGGAACAAAAAAAGAAATTGATTGCCGGTATTGTACTCACTGGAGGTGGTGCACAATTGAAGCATTTGAAACAGTTGGTGGAATATATCACTGGCATGGACACTAGAATCGGTTATCCAAATGAGCATTTAGCCGGCGATAGTGATGAAGAAGTGGCGAGCCCGTTGTTTGCAACGGCAGTTGGTTTGGTAATGGACGGTTTGAAGCGTCAAGAGCGCAAACGCATCGAGAAAGCGGCAGAAGAAGAGATTCAAAATCAAGTTGAAACAGCAGCACAACCAATGATTGAAGAGGAAGAAACCATCGCGCCGCAAAAAAAAGAACGCAGGTCATTTTTAGACAAATTAACCGAACGCGTCAAAGATTTTTTAGATAACGCAGAATGATGCCGTAGGGACACCTCGCGAGCTGTCATCATATAAAAATGGTCAAGTCGCGACTTGTCCAAACACAGAAGACAGGTCTCGACCTGTCCACAAAGAAAAAACAGAAATATTAATTAAATGAACCTTTTTTTCTCTCCTTTGGGAGAGATGTCCGCAGGACAGAGAGGAATCCAGAAAAACCCTAAAACAATATGAGCAACAAAAATGAATTCGGAAGCATCTCATTCGATTTGCCAAAAAACCAATCGAACGTCATCAAGGTGATAGGAGTCGGTGGAGGTGGAAGCAACGCCATCAACCACATGTTTCAACAAGGAATTAAAGGAGTTGATTTTGTCATCTGCAACACCGATGCGCAAGCACTGCAAAATAGTGGTGTTCCAAACAAAATCCAACTCGGAGTGAACTTAACCGAAGGTCTTGGAGCAGGAGCAAACCCAGAGGTTGGAGAGCAGTCTGCTGTGGAGAGCTTGGAAGATATCCGTAGAATGTTGGATACCAATACAAAAATGGTATTCATCACTGCAGGAATGGGTGGAGGAACAGGTACTGGTGCTGCTCCTATCATTGCAAAAATGGCCAAGGAATTGGATATTTTGACGGTGGGAATCGTTACGATGCCATTTCAGTTTGAAGGCAAGCTCCGGAATGAACAAGCCCAAAAAGGAATCGAAACCTTGCGCTCACATGTCGATTCTTTAGTGGTCATCAATAACAACAAACTACGGGAGGTGTATGGAAACCTTGGCTTTAAAGCTGGTTTTTCAAAGGCAGATGAAGTATTGTCAACCGCTTCAAGAGGAATAGCGGAAGTGATTACACATCACTACACACAAAACATCGATTTACGTGATGCCAAAACTGTGTTGAGCAATAGTGGAACAGCCATTATGGGTTCTGCGACGGCCGCTGGTAAATCAAGAGCTCAAGAGGCAATCATGAGTGCTTTGGATTCTCCACTTTTAAATGATAATAAGATTACCGGTGCTAAAAACGTATTGTTGCTGATCGTTTCTGGTACACAGGAAATCACCATTGATGAAATCGGGGAAATCAACGACCATATTCAAAACGAAGCGGGTCATGGCGCAAATATCATTATGGGTGTTGGCGAAGATGAAACCTTGCAAGAATCTATTTCTGTGACCATTATCGCTACTGGATTCGATATTGAGCAACAGAATGAAATTTCTAATACTGAAGTTGTAAAAGTCGTTCATGAATTGGAAGACAATCAAAACAACGATGTTAAGACAAAGGAGCGTGAGCCTGCCATTATTACACCTAATATTATTCTGGAGAAAGAAGAGGAAAAAGTAGCAGTTGTGAAACACACACTCTTTGAAGAGGAAGAAGATGAAATGCAAATCAGAAATAGAAGTCATTCAGATTTGATTCCTACGTCGGAATTTATCAAGAATTTGAATGTCACGTATGAAGAAGTATTGGATGCAATGGATGAAGATGATTTTGTCATCACTCCAGTACAGACTAAAAAAGAAGTAAATCCAATCATTTTTGATGAAGAAGAACAGATCACTTTAACATTCGATTTGCCATTGCCTAGCAATCAACAGAATTTTATTGAAGATGACAACCGAATCCTGTTCTCATTGGACGAGGAGATAAAAGAGTTGAAAGTAAAAGATCATATCGAACTCATTCCGGTCACGGAAGCCAATGAAACTGGCGAAAAACGTTATGCTTTGGATGATTTTACAACTTTTGAGTCTTCAATTAATAAAGAAAAGACAAAGGTTTTAGAAATTGATGAGGAAATTGTTTTCGAGAAAAAAACAGTGTCATCAAAAGAAACAGAGCATCTACAGCGTGACGAAATAGACCCAATGAACAGTCCTATTTCTGACATGTTGAAAGAACGTGCAGATGAGAGACGACGCAAAATGAAAGATTTCAATCATAAATTCAATAATGCAAAGGTGGACGAATTTGAAAAGATTCCAGCCTATAAAAGACAAGGTGTACATCTGGATGATACACATCACTCTTCAGAAACGAAAGCTTCGAGACTCTCCGTTGGCACTGACGACAACGATGATGTCCAATTGAGAAGCAACAATTCATTCTTGCACGACAACGTAGATTAATAGCGGAATTTAGTTTAGTGCCGGACACCTTGACCAAACCCGAAAGTTTAACCACTTTTCGGGTTTTTTATTTCCTAGTTTACATTGAGCCGGTCGTAATGAAGGAAGGACTCTTTTTAATATTGATTAATCATGAAGAGTCTTTTTATTATTAAATATAAGTATAATTACTTGATATTGAAAGCCTATTCTATTGATATTTATTAAGTTGAATATTAGTTCTTACGTCTTACGTCTTACGTCTTTTAGCGAAGCGGCCTTTCGTCTATTTAGTGGACACTATT
>JBBSLN010000248.1:0-4295 GCA_038255205.1 Flavobacteriales bacterium | reverse complement strand
TGATTCCAAATTATTATCTGATACTATTTCTATCAAGCATTCTTTTGCCTTTGGGCATTTTTATTTTCATTTTAAATATTTTAAATCATGACACAAAAACCTTTAAAACGACATAAATCACTTCAACCATTAAGCCGAGACCATCATCAAGGGTTATTACTTTCCTGGAAAATCAGAAGTGGATTCAGTAAAAATATCGAAGCCGAACGCATCAAAACCTATACGGATTGGTTTTTTGAGACCCATTTGACCCCTCATTTTGAGCTGGAAGAAGCTCATATTTTTTCGCTTTTGGATGAAAACAACGAACTCGTCAAACGCGCTTTGACGGACCATCGACGCTTAAAACGACTGTTTACAGACAAAGAAGATATTGAAAAATCCTTGCATAAAATTGAAGAGGATCTTGAACAGCACATTCGATTTGAAGAACGCGTCTTATTCCCGGAAATCCAGAAAGTAGCTACTGAAAAGGAATTGGAACATATTGAAACCATTCACAATGAAGAAGGCTTCGTAGATAAAACGGACGATGAGTTTTGGAGATAAAGTAACGTTGGTTTCAATTGTTATACTAAAAATAGTATCCGTTTTCCGCCTTTCGCTTTCTAATGTTTGAAATACACGAAGTAGCTTTCGACCAAGGTTTCCACGTTTTCTTTTGCATGTTCAGCTTGTTGATTATTTTCTGACTCTTTCATATCAGAAACTTCATTTAAAATAGGCACTAAAACAATATGCAATTGGTCGTGAGCTTCACCTTTCATGGTGCAATGCTTTATAACATAACCAGTCTGTTCAGATAAATTTTCACCCAATTGTTTGTAATTTTTATCATTACTTACATCAAAAGATTTCAATAAATCACTCATTTCCTCAAAGCCTTTGTGCGTTTCTTCATTAGCTTCCCATTTTTCTCCATCATTCAATGTTAGTTGTTCAATATCGTTATCTGAAATTACTTCTTCTTTCGTTATGGAAGGTATTGATTCAACTTGTCTCCCCTTATTTTTACAGGCATTTAAACTAACCATAACTATCATAAGGACTATTATTTTTGCTTTCATAAGAACTTTTTTGGTTTCTAAAAAAATTGATTGTTTCGTTATTTAGTGTAAGTAAACAATTTTGGTTTGAAAACGAACATGGCCCAAGCCCAATTGTTGGTGTTGTCCTTGTTTCCACCTTTTAACACTTCCATCGTATCTGTTGCGAACATATGTGAATAGCCAGCCTCAAAATTGATGTTTTCGGCAATTTTATAATCAAAAGAGAAATCGATTTCTGTTCCTAAATGGGAATCCATTTCATGTCCAATCATATCAACAACTGTTGCAGCAGAAGAAAACAAGTGTGTTACCAGTTGTATCGTCACTTTTTCCTTGTGATATTTTAAAGGTAAATCCAAGTCCAATAAACCTACGGAATTGATATGATTGCCAACATAAAAATAATCCATCCAGCCGTTGAATTTGTGATTGGTGCCAAATAATGGATTAAAAGATTTAAGTTTACTGTCCGTTGAATTCATGTCAGTTCCTGAAAGATATTCAGCTCCAAGTCCTGCATTAAATTTGGATGTGATGTCATAATGCACATTTCCTGCAAGATTAAGTGCGCTCAAATCGGTATCGGCAATTTTTCCGGTTTGAAAATAAGCTGAAGCATCGGCTTTTAATTTGTTTTTTCCATAAGTCAGGTGAGTTCCAAGAGTTTGGTTATAATCCACATCTTGCTCTTCTTGTTCATTTTCATACGTAAAACCAGTATTAAGTGCCAACAAACTCATAGTAAAATTCTTAAAATTATTGTGGTACCAAGCATATTGAAACGCTTTGTAATTATTCACATTATAATCCACCTGAAACAGGGTTTCGTCTTCTTCATTATGAGCAATCCCAACTTCCAACCGACTTTTATCATTCGGCTTGAAGGTTGTAATGAAAGCATCATGACTGCGTGCCGTTTGTGCCCAATCGACATTACCGAAAATTCGGGAATCGTCATAGACAATTTCCTGTCGTCCCATTTTTAATGAGAATTTTGAATCCAACAGAAGAGACGCCCAAGCTTCATGAATCGCTGTTCCGTTGACATCACTTTCAGAAAGTGTATTGACATCTCCCCAAACACGTACATTTTGTAATGAGATATAGGCGTTCAATTTTTCACTGCCATAATTGAAATTGAGCCGTGAACGTTGCGAGATAAATGAAGCCGCATCCACTTCATCGGGAATCAAGGTTTGGAAGCCATGTCTATACTCAAAACGTGGTTTTATTTCAAGGTTGACTTCAAAGCTTTGGGCAAAGTTGGCCTGGCTCAACATTCCGAAAAATGTCAAATAAATAAGTTTTTTCATAAGATGATATTGTATCGTGTTAGTTGTTTAAACCTACAAGGTTTTGAAAACCTCGCAGTTTAGTTTATAGCAACTCGCAGGTCAGAATTAATGAACTTGTTTATTATCAAATCTTGCTAACAGCTTCTTCAATATGTTGAATCGTTTCATCTGAATTCACACCAAGTCCTTCCTGTTGGTAGACCATTTCTCCTTCGGCATTAAAAACGCTGATAATGTTCGAATGTGAAAAGTCAAGCGGAGAAATCTTTTTATAGTTGACTGCCAAAACCGCTGCAAACTCTCGCGTGTTATCTTCAGTTGACCTTAAGAAAGTCCAAGGTTTTTTATCCATTTCATTCTCGATGGCGAATTCCTTGAGACGTTCTGGAGTGTCTGTTTTTGGGTCGATACTTACCAAAATCATATTCACTTTTCCTTTGGTGTTTTCGGGCAAACGTTCTTCAATATTTCGCATATCTGCCACCAGACGAGGACAAGCGGCTTTGCATGACGTATAAATCATGACCATAACGAGCACATCGCCTTTTAAATCAACCAATGTCACTTCTTTACCATTTTGATTCGTCCAAGCGGACGGCAAGTTGTAAATGGACATTTCTGAAATTTCACCTGAAGAAGATTCAACTTCATTTTCAACTTCAAGTTCAACTTCTCTTAAATCCATCTTGCAAACAGGGCAACTCCTAGCTTCAGCATAGGTTTTATCGCCTTCACATTTCATGGGACATTGATAGGCAACTGCTCCATCTGATTGTGATTTGGAAGTATTGTTTTTGCAGGCAGTCAATCCGATAGAAAGTATACTGCATAGTATTATTACTGTCTTTTTCATGTTATTGAGTTATTGGGACATCTTTAGCACAACGGAATCCGAGATTTTTGATGGTGTAATTTGCTTTAATGCTGCCTCTGAAAGCATAGCGCATAAACGCCGCATAATTCATTAAATCGGTTGCACCAATTGCAGCACTTCCGCAGAAGAGGTTGTTGTCTTTATCATTGTCTTTTCTGGATTCGCCAGAAAGTAGCACCGAATTAAAATCTGCCGTCCATTCCCAAACCAAACCATGTAAGTCATGAACTCCCCAAAAATTCTTTGCATGTTCACCAATTTTATTCTCATTGGAACGTGGTGCTTCGTACCATGCTAAAATTTGTTCGTTATACGATTTTTTAATACGTGCATCTTTTATTGTTTCATCTGCCATTGCTGCGTATTCCCATTCATCCATCGTTGGCAAACGTTTACCTTGACATTCACAATAGGCTTTGGCCGCAAACCAACTCACATACGTCACTGGACTGTTCGGGTTTTCGGTATCTTTCAGTTGCACATCATTTTTCCAGTTTCTTAAATAGGTGCCATCTGCAAACAATTTTTTAGCCTTGGTTTTTTGCCATTGCGGATAATTTTTTACGAATTTGACATAGTCTGCATTGATAACAGGATAGACATCCAAATCAAAATCCTTTACTTCAACAACTGTCGAATCCCTTCCATAAAGAGGAATGTATCGTGCTCCTTTAAGACGCACCATCCCTTCAGATTGCCCATAACTAAACATATGACAAAGAATTAGAACACATGACAATATGAAGGGTGCGGTTCGCATTACTGGTAGATTTTTTATTATTTCAGATTCAAGTTGCAAGATTCAAGTTGCAAGATTCAAGATTCAAGATTCAAGATTTAAGATTTAAGATTCTAGATTCTAGATTCTAGATTCTAGATTCTAGATTCTAGATTTTTAAGAATGTCTTTTTCTATTACAGTCAATCTATATCAGGGACGTACATTATTCTCTACTCTCTACTCTCTACTCTCTTTTCTCTTCTTTATTATTTATTCGCTTTTACTTTTTTTACCATTTCTGGAGTGACGACTGTTTTATTATTTCCCCAACTGTTATAGACATACGTTAGAACATTG
>JBBSLN010000247.1:0-4306 GCA_038255205.1 Flavobacteriales bacterium | reverse complement strand
TGAAGGGAACAGTCCTGTCTGAAAATCAAATACCAATTGCAGGAGTTTCCATCCTCATTAAAAATAAATTGATTACAAAAACAGATATTGAAGGTGTGTTTCAAATGCCAAAACGGTTTAATCTTCCATTGGAAATACGTTTCGAGCATCCTGATTATGAAGCAAAACGAGTGCATTTTTCGAACATAAATCAAAAATTTTATTTAAAGGAATCTGTCCAAACTGAAAGTTTGAACACCATTTTGGTCAATGCCCAGAATGAAAAAAAGAGTAGTATAATCGTGCCAATCATATCTATCGGTAGCGAAGCCATCAACCAACAAAGTCCTGTGGATGTTGTGTCGGCCATTAACCAAACACCAGGAGTATATATTCAGAGTGGCGCCATTAATACCAATCGCATTGTCATTCGAGGCGTAGGCTCCCGAACACTTTATGGAACGAATAAAATCCGAGGCTATTTCAATGATATTCCCATTACGAGTGGCGTTGGTGAAACGGCCATCGACATCTATAACCCAGAAGATTTGGAATCCATCGAAATTATAAAAGGTCCAAAAGCCACACAATATGGTACCAATCTTGGCGGAACCATTTTGCTAACTTCCAAAAAACCAGATACCGAAGGACTTTCCATTCGGAATAATACAACCATCGGTTCCTTCGGCTTATTTAAAAATGCTATAACTTCTGATTATACGGATGCCAACTTCAGTTTGCATGTAACCTATGACCATTTGGAATTGGACGGCTTTCGAGAGAACAGCAACTACAATAGAAATGCCATCCTTCTGAATTCCAGCTATCGACTCAATGATAAAACGGAAGTGTCGTTATTGATAAATCATACGGATTACACTGCTCAAATTCCAAGTTCCATTGGTAAAACCGCTTTTGAAGAAGACCCATCTCAGGCGGCATTTACGTGGGGACAAGCAAAAGGATTTGAAGCCGATGCGCAAATACTAACGGGTTTGAATGTAAAACATCAATTTACTAATGAATTCCGAAACACTACAAGCATATTCTATTCCTATTCCGACCATTACGAACCTCGGCCTTTTAATATTCTGGACGAATTTACCAATGCATTTGGCTTACGAACCGTTTTCAATAATACTTTTGATTTTTTAAACAGAAAAGCAGAATGGTCTTTTGGTGGCGAGCTATTCAAGGATGAGTACAACTGGAAAACCATACAGAATTTATATAGGGACAATAACGGCAATGGTAGTTTAAAAGGTGTGCTTTTGAGTAACAATGAAGAATATAGACAACAATTGAATCTATTTTCGAGCGTGACGCTTCCTGTTTCAAGACAGGTGACCATGCAGATTGGCATCAATTATAACAAAACCGATTACGACTTTCAGGATGAATTTAATAGTGGGGAAAACAATAAAAGTACGTCACGTAATTTTGAAGCGATTCTTGCTCCCAATTTGAATGTATTGTATCAATTTTCTTCAAACCAAACTATTTTTGCCAATGTAAGCTATGGCTTTAACTATCCAAGTTTGGAAGAAGCATTGACTCCCGAAGGCGTTGTGAATCCAGACATCAGTCCAGAAAAAGGGTTTAACTATGAAATCGGAAGCGAATCGTTCTTTTTTCAAAGGAAACTCCACTTTTTAGCATCGATTTATGTGTTGGATATTAAAGATTTGCTGGTAGCGCAACGTGTAGGCGATGACCAATTCATCGGCAGAAATGCAGGCCGAACTATTCATAAAGGTCTAGAGTTTTCAACAGATTACAAATTTGAATTGTCCAACTCATTTACGTTATCACCCTACATAAATGCAACTATTAATTGGCATCGCTTTGAAGATTTTGTAAGTGAGGACAGTGATTTTTCAGGCAATAAACTTACAGGTGTCCCGGATATGACAATAGCTTCAGGAATTGCTTTTCGCTACAATAAGATATCATTTTATGGCAATCATCTCTATGTCGGAGAGATGCCCATGAACGATGCCAATTCCTTATACAGTGATGCTTATAACATTTTGAATCTAAGGCTTAATTACGAGACACAACTCTTTAAATCTTTGGACGTTCAGATGAATTTCGGAATGAACAATGTGTTTGATAGTCAGTATGCTTCATCGATTCTCATCAATGCGACAGGTTTCAATAATTCCGAACCACGTTATTACTATCCCGGAAATCCTCGCAATTATTATGGAGGCGTGTCCTTTCGATATCAACTTTAGAAAAATTGTAACATTTTTGGTTTTTACTCGTCCTATAAGTACACCTGCCAAGCTGAAAGCATGGTCGACAACTAAAACACAATCATCATGAACCGAGCCTTTAGACACGTTTTAATTAAAAGGAAAAGTTGTTCAAGGCGAACACATTTTACAGAAATTTTAAATAAAAAGCAAAATGAGAGAAGATAGACAATTAATCGTAATCACACATTTGAGCCAATTAGTAACGCTTGTTACTGGCTTTGGAAGTTTAATCGTTCCATTGATTATTTGGGCGACCCAAAAAGAAAAAGTATCCCAAATGGATGCACATGGCAAAAACATCATCAATTTTCAATTGAGCCTAATCGTTTATTGCATCATTTGCATACCACTAATTTTATTATTCGGATTGGGACTATTAGGATTTCTGGTTTTAGGAATCGTAGCAATTATTTTCCCAGTCATCAACGCCATAAAGGCCAGCAATGGGGAAAACCCAACATACCCTTTATCCTTTAATTTTATTAGTTAGTTAGTTTTATGGATAAAGAAAAACGCCTACAAGTAAAATGTGGGCGTTTTTAATATGTAATTCCATCCAGACTGCCAAATGATGACTGCCGATTGAAGACTCTCTTAATTATTCAACATCACAGGCATCACCAACATCGTCACGCGTTCACCTTCATCCAAGCCATCCGTGGGTGTTAGGATTCCAGCTCTGTTTGGCAAACTCATTTCTAATTGAACATCATCTGAACTTAAGTTGTTCAACATTTCTGTTAAGAAACGAGAGTTAAAACCGATTTGCATATCATCACCTTGATAATCACAAGTCAAACGTTCTTCTGCTTTGTTTGAGTAATCAATATCTTCGGCAGAAATATTCAATTCGGCACCAGCAATCTTTAATCGTATTTGGTGAGTAGTCTTATTAGAGAAAATGCTCACACGACGGACAGAGTTCAAGAATTGTGTTCGGTCAATCGTCAATTTATTTGGATTCTCTTTTGGAATGACCGCTTCATAATTCGGATATTTTCCATCAATTAGGCGACATATTAATTCCGAATTCTCAAAAGTAAACTTTGCGTTACTGTTATTATATTCAATTTTTACGGCTTCATCACTTGCTGCCAAAATACCTTTCAATAAATTCAAAGGTTTTTTAGGCATAATGAATTCAGCCACTTGCGATGCTTGTACGTCTTCACGCGTATATTTTACCAATTTGTGTGCATCAGTCGCTACAAAGGTCAATCCTTCCGTAGAAAATTGAAAAAACACACCACTCATCACAGGACGTAAATCATCGTTTCCTGCTGCAAAAATGGTTTTGCTAATTGCTGTTGCGAGAATATCTCCAGAAATAGTCGTCGTACTCGGGTCTTCCAAAGCGACTGCTTTTGGAAATTCTTTACCATCTGCATACGCCAAGGCATATTTACCATGATTGGAGCTGATTTCAACCGTATGATTGTCTTCAACCACAAAGGTCAAAGGTTGTTCAGGGAAAGTTTTCAAGGTATCGAGCAACAAACGTGCAGGCAAGGCAATGCTTCCATCGGTGTCACTTTCTACATCGACTATCGAAGACATCGTAGTTTCCAAATCACTGGCGGAAACGGTCAATTTTGAATCTTTTAATTCAAACAAAAAATTATCTAGAATAGGTAAGGTGTTTGAGTTGTTGATAACACCTCCAAGAACTTGCAACTGCTTCAATAAATAGGTACTGGATACAATAAATTTCATCTATGTGCTTTTATGATATTGGTCAAAATAATTGGTTCTACAAATATATCCCAAACGACTTGTTTTATAAAACAAACTTATTAACAACTGTTAGGTATAGCGCTTCTTGCGGAAATAGTTGAACACAAAGCCAAAAACTCCCAAAAAGACCAACGGTAATGCATTATTGATGAATTGCCATTTAGTCTTTTCATCAGCCACTTTTTGTACACCCAAAAACGGAATGACCACTTCCTTGCTGCGAATGTTTATAAGTCCGTCGTCGTTCAAAAGATAATTGACGGCATTTTCGAGAAATTCCTTGTTGCCATATTTGCGTCCTGTCCAGCGGTCAAATCCCAATTCTTGCGGTT
>JBBSLN010000246.1:0-4307 GCA_038255205.1 Flavobacteriales bacterium | reverse complement strand
TCTTTGATGTTTCCAAATCGTCATAAAAACTATTGGAATCGTCAATGATTTTTGCTAAAGCTTTCATGATTTTCGATTTTGACCACGCCTATGTCGTGGCGGGTAGTTTTAATTGTTTTGATTGATGATTGTTAAGCTCGTTATTTGGTATAACGTCTTTTGCTGTTCCACGTTTCACTTTTCGTATTGTGAAATGTTCCTGTTAATTTGTTTCTGTCTAAAGTTCTCATAATTGATTGATTGATTGATTGATTGATTGAAAAAATTGAATAATGGATTGAATTTTTGTGGTTCGTTAGTTGGTGTAGCGTCTTTTGTTGTTCCAAGATTCGCTTTTGGTATTGTGAAACGTTCCTGTTAATTTGTTACTGTTTAAAGTTCTCATAATTTCTAAATTTTAATTGGTTGATGATTGTTTATATAAGATAGACGACACAATAATTGTTTTGTTACAGTACTTTGTATAACAAGGTAATGATTTAACATATTTTAACATTTTGGTGAATACACTTCATAAGATAAAACCAATAATTGACATGAAGTCGGAGTCTCGACTCTACTCAACTTGAGAGATATGAACAACAAAATAGTGCTTAAGACAAGGATCAACCGCACAAAAATCTATTTTCCATGTTCTAATAGTTTTGACATGTCAAAACGGTCAAGCCTCTTATTTTTAAAATCTTTTCAACAAAGTCAATCAATAACCTTTATAAAGTCTTAATTTTGTACGAATTTTTTTTGAAGAAACTACCCATATGTCTGACATTATCGCAATAGAAAATCAACCTCAAAAGAAGAAGAATCTTTACGATTACCAGCTAGCCGATCTGAATCGGATTTTTGAGGTATTTGATAATTCTGAAGACAACTACAATTTATTGTATCAATTGCCGACAGGAGGAGGTAAGACAGTTATTTTCTCCGAAATTGTACGTCGCTATATTCAAAATCATGATAAGAAGGTAGTCATTCTTACGCATCGTATTGAGTTATGTAAGCAGACTTCCAAAATGCTATCTGGCTTTGACGTTAAAAACAAAATCATCAACAGTAAAGTCAAGGAATTGCCTGATCAAGACCAGTATAAGTGTTTTGTCGCAATGGTCGAAACCTTGAACAACCGTCTGAATGATAAAAAATTGAAACTGGAAGATGTCGGTTTGGTCATCATCGATGAGGCACATTACAATTCGTTCAGAAAACTATTCAAATTTTTTGAAAACTGTTTGATTCTTGGAGTAACGGCAACGCCTTTGAGCTCCAACATAAAATTGCCGATGAAGGACAATTATGACCAACTCATTGTGGGCGATGGCATTTCAACCTTAATCAAAAACGGATTTTTGGCAGAGGCAGAGCTGTATAATTTTGATGTGGAGTTGAATACTTTGAAAATTGGTATTAATGGTGACTACACCGTAAAATCTTCAGAAGCGCTTTACACCAATTCACACATGTTGAGTAAATTGATGTTTGCTTATGAGGAAATGTCAAAAGGTAAAAAAACCTTGATTTTTAATAACGGTATCAATACTTCAAAGGAGGTTTATTACACCTTCAAAAGGTCAGGTTACAACGTTAGGCACCTTGATAACACCTGTAATAAACAAGAACGAACGGATATCCTCAAATGGTTTAAGAATACGCCTGACGCTATTTTGACCTCGGTCAGTATTTTGACAACTGGTTTTGATGAGCCCACTGTAGAATCGGTCATTTTGAATCGCGCCACACGTTCATTGACACTATATTTTCAGATGATTGGTCGTGGATCTAGGATTTTGGAACACAAAAACAAGTTCTTGGTATTGGATTTGGGTAACAATGCCGTACGTTTTGGGCCATGGAATCAAATGGTGGATTGGCATCATATTTTCAAATATCCTGATATGTACCTAGACAATCTTCGAAATGACGAAGATATCGAACGCGATTTTGTGTATGTCATGCCAGATTCTGTGAGGAGAAAATTCCGTAAATCGAAAGATATCGAATTCGACATTAAAGCTGAATATACCGACGCCGTCAATCAAGGTTTAAAATCCTTTACGGCAATTGAACGTTCGATAGAGCAACACTCACAAATATGTATTGAAAACTGCGAAACAATCCAAGAGGCCAGAGCCATGACACAATTATTGCTAGATGATATCGGCTACCGAATTAAACAATATAGTTATTGCATCATGAATAGCACCCAGAACTATAAAGACTGGCTGATGGAAGAATATATTAGAAGGCTACGTTTAAGTTTCATCGGAAAGTTTTAACATTTTCTTTCAAATTTTAGTAATAAATATTCGTTAGTTTCGACATTAGGAATAGTTTTTGAGATTGAATCAACTCAAGCTGACATAAGCCTAAAAATGGATATAAAAATAAAACTTATTATAGGACTATTTTTGTTCACTGCACTGCCAATAATGGCACAAGTGGATAATTCCGGGAAATCCATACCCATTCCAGCGAAAGAAACAAAGGAAGAAAAGAAAGACCCACCCAAGACGCCGATTATCATAAAACCAGAGACTAAACCTAGCCTTACAACACCCAAAGAAAATTTAAGTGGCATTCCTGTCAAAAACAAAGTGACCATGAAGCCCTCTGAAAAGGAATTTTCAATGATGGAAAAAAGTACGTTGTTAGATCCTGGACAAATCTATGAAGAGAAATGGGCCAATGAAAAAAGAAAAAAACAACTGGAACTCTATGAAAATATTCCACCAGAGTTTTTAGGTGATCAATTTTTGGGTGATTTCAGGACCAAAAGTGGATTGGTCAACGTGATTTGCAGGGACTTTGGCGAGCAAGATGGCGACCTCATAAAGGTGCTTTTAAATGACAAGATAATCATAGCACAACTGGTTCTAACCAATGGATTTAAGTCCTTCAACATTCCGCTGGTCGATGGCATCAATAAAATTGATTTCTATGCCTTAAATCAAGGTTCTCTTGGTTTTAATACTGCCGAATTCAGATTATTCGATGATAAAGAGGTGCAAATATCAGAAAACAAATGGTTTCTCGCCACTGATAAGAAAGCTTCATTGATTATCGTAAAGGATTAAAATTTAGGCTAATGGAAAAAATAATCCCGTAGGCACGACATGCATATTCAGTAATTTCACCTTATCTGAAATGGCGTCAACACTCACAACCTTATGAGTATGAACCACAAAAACTGTAGGTTTACTGCCAGATTCAAAAATGACATCCTTAATTCCTTCCAATTGCATCAACGCATTTTGTATTTGTTTAAATTCTTCAAGATGGTTGGCATCCGTTGTAAATTTTTTACCGTAGTTCCCTGGGATTACGTTTTCTGATAAAAAGCTCATAAAATCTATTTTAGTCCATATTAAAATTAAATGATTATTCGCACTTTGCCTAATTCTTCCATAGAAAATTGAGAAATTTATTTAAGCTGCGAATATAAAATTGATTCAAATAATTCATAAGCTGAAAGTCATTCCATTTTATAGTATCAGCTTATTCATTTTCTAATAGACACGCTATTTAAAAGAAATTGATAATTATTTTAATTCTTCTTTTTTGAACCTGTTTTTTTATCATTTTCATTTTCATCGAAGGTTAAGGGATGGTCTGTTTCTCCCAATCCTACAATCTTTATGATGTTGACCACTGCATTATAAAGCATAATTGCTACACTAATTAGTGCACCACTCAATATGGAGGACATTCCTAAACTAATATAATAAATGGTAGCATACCAATTTGACGGGACATCTTCAGCTTCTGTTATGGGCAGATTGAACAATTGGAAACATATCAAGGCAACAATGAACACGGAAGTATCAATTCTTGCTATTCGTAAAACCTGTATGTAATGGTCGTCCTTCAATTTTGATTTAGACCCAGAACTAACACTTAATAATGTTAGTAGCAAAGCCAAAATCGTCGCAGATGCCAATACAATAGTATTACATAAAGTGTTGATTCCAGGCAAGGATGCCTTTATTAATATCTTGGCCTCATAACCACTCAAACTGCCTAATATAAAAGCTCCTATTCCTGTTATCATGGCCGCGACGACACCTCCATAAAGCGCGCGTTGATTATATTTTGTTAATTTCATAAAAAACTTTTAAGATTTATGATATTATTAAATTAATAACGGGTAAATATATAGGATTAAATTCTCTTTGGATGCACCATTTCATATCTTTGTTATTCTGATAGAATATTCAGTATAAATCATAAACTATATTCACAATGAAACATGGCATTCATCCCAAAATAGTAATCATAGGCGCTGGTTTTGGAGGCATTACAATTGCCAAATC
>JBBSLN010000245.1:0-4328 GCA_038255205.1 Flavobacteriales bacterium | reverse complement strand
GTCGTGGAGCCTTTCACTTTGCAGTTCTTGCCAAGTAGGTGTTTTGCTAATGGCAAGCCCAGCCAGCCGCAGCCTATGATACTGATTTGTTTACTCAATTTTTATAGTTTTTTTGACGATGACCGCGTCGTTCAGTACAAAAGGTTTTGGAATCATTGTAGCAGGTCGTATTGGCACATCAAACAATGGATTGTCCATTATATCATTTGAACAAGCGTAAAGTGTGAATTCCGTTTTTTGATTTGCAGGAAAACTAAATTCCATTTCGAGGTATTTATCATCAGACACATAATAAATGAACAAAAGATTGTTTTCTCTATTTCCAAAAACAGTAGTATTCTTATCTGCTTCAATTGACATTCCATTCAAATTAAAGGATAGAAATTTATAGGTAGAATCGGCAAAAATCTCCATGCGATTGACAAAACGCTGGGGTGTAATAAATAGTTTGACATGTCTGACATCGCCAATAGTAGTGTCTTTTTGCTTGTCAATATAAGGAAGCTGTAATGGCTTTATGTTTGCTTTTTTACTGAAAGTAAACGCTGTATTATACTTGCTATTGAAATTTACATTTAAAAAGTTGCTTGCATCGTCAGGTTCATCTGTGAGAAATTTTTTGGTCCAATCATCTAAAACATGGTCATAGGTTGCCCATACCGATGCATCTTTATCGGCATCATAAACATACACCAAACTATTTGGTTTTGGTCGCTCCTCATCAAAGTCAGATTCAACATGTGCTAAAATCAAGAAGACAAAGGATGCGGCAAACAGGATATAGGACCATCGCTTTTTGTATCTCGAGAATCCGAAGACAGAAATGCACAACGAAAACAGCAATGAGACCAGCAATGTTGAGGCAACGAGCATTTTCAATCCCAATCCGACGGGAAACATTTTGACGAATGGCGACATTATGATCAATACTGGAAATAACAGTAAGGTCATCAGAATAATATTTGGACGCTTTTGACGCACCAATACAAACAAACTAATCAGACCAAAATAGACGGGAATGATAAAAAAACTGGCGCCTTTTAGTTTAAAAGCAATGACACTACATATAATCAACCATAAAAACAGTGGAGGCACTGCCAAACTCGCTGTGTTTTCTGGTTTGTACACTTTGCTATACAACCACATGCAAACAGCGATTGAAAACAAACTAAATGCCCAAATGTAGGCATGTCCATTATACGTAAAACCTTGCAGTATTTCACCATATTGTGGGTAGATGGCACACAGCAATTTCCAGCCAAAATAACCAAATAATCCATTAATGATAACGGCACCAATACCTGGCAAAAATGCTTTCGCCATTTCCCGTGAATCCAAAGCGCGTTTGCTGATACCATAAAACACCAATGCCATGAAGATCAGAATGGCAAGAATCAACATAGGAAACACCCATGAAAATGGGTAGCTCACAGTTTTAAAAAGAGGCACATTAAAATAAATAGCATCGCTATCACTTTTTATGGTATTGAGATTTGCATTCGAAAAATAACCCAACAATGGCATCAAATAACTTCCTTGATGCTCTAATGTGTTTCTATCTAACCTTTCATAGGTATCAAGCGCAGTATGGTAGTCGAAATGGTCGTCAATAAATGCGAAATTAAATCCATCGATATTGGCATCTTCTCTGAAACGAGTCAAATCGGTATCGTTAGGAAGCATTTTATAGACACTATATGCCAAGGAATTTGCAACTGGATAGCTTGGATTGGCAGCTTTGAATCCCTCGATGAGGTTCTTGTTTCCACCGTTGGTTTCCATCAGCATATAACTTGGTCCTCCACTGCCGCGTGCTTCAAAATTTAGTACCAGCCCAACATCTTTTGCCCATGGATGCTGATTAACGAAAAGGGAGGCGCCATTCAATCCCAATTCTTCTGCGTCGGTAATGAGTATGATGATGTCGTTTTTTGGCGTTTTATTTTCGTTTAAAAAAGCACGCAATCCTTCAAGAATCGTAACGACTCCCGAACCTGCATCGCTCGCTCCAAAAGAAGAGTGAGGATTGCTATCATAATGTGACATTAGGAGCAAAGCTTTTGAGTTATCACTGCCTTTAATTCGAGCCAAAATGTTTTTTGGCTTCACTAATGTGCTCCAATCTGTTAAGGTATAGCCTTCTTGTATTTGTGTTTCAAGTCCTAACACTTCAATCTGTTCGACTATATAATTTATAACAGTTTTATGACTTTCTGAACCTACAAAGTGAGGTTTTTTTGAAATTTCTTTAAGATGTACGAGGGCTCGGTCTGTGGAAAATGAATGGTCTTCGGTGTCTAATCCTGAAATACTGTGCGGCATTAAGGCATAAAAACTCCAATAGACGGCACTAATAATGAGCAAAAGGGCTATTGCTTTTTTAAACATGAAGGTTAGCGTTAGTTAGTCTTATAAAAATACGAAATTATTCCACGCCGATTCGCAGTTAGGTTAAATGACTTTTTTTGACTAAATTTAATGTTCTAAAAAATAACAATATGGGCATTAAAAGTTTTCAAGGGGCACGGAAGCAACAACAAAAAGAAACGGAATCACTTCCATTCAAGGTGAGTGATTTTATGACTAAAGACCTCATCACGTTCAAACCAGAACAAAAGGTTATTAGCGTTGTGGAAATGCTCATCAAATACAAGATATCAGGCGGTCCTGTTGTAAATGACAAGAATGAATTGTTGGGAATTATTTCGGAAGGGGATTGTTTAAAACAAATAAGTGAAAGCCGTTACTACAATATGCCGATGGAAGACGATACAGTTGAACAACGCATGATTAAAAATGTCGATACCATTGATGGTAATATGAATGTTTTTGATGCTGCGAATGTGTTTTTGGAATCTAAACACCGAAGGTTTCCCATTCTTGAAAACGGAAAATTGGTGGGACAGATCAGCCAGAAGGATATCTTGAAGGCTGCAATGAAAATGAAAGGGCAGAACTGGAATTCTACGACGAAGGTTAATAATTCTTAACTCTCCCTCTTCACAAGCGCATAATAATCCCCTTCAATGGGAAGATATCCTTGGTCATAGACAAAATAATAAACGGTTCCAGCTTTTGTCGTATAGATACTCGTGAAGTAATTGAAATCAAATCCTTTTTCAATCAATTTGCCTCTTGAGACTTTTGTTTTTTGTTCGGGATTAAGAGATTCAAGAATTCGATAATTCTTTCGAAGCCGATTGTTAGTATTCCTGATGAGATTTTTACTGTCTTTATTGATAGTGTTGTTGTAGGAGTTTCTACAAGCATCGCTGCAGAACTTCTTGTCGGTCCTACCAACAATTTTTTCACCACATTCAAGACATTCTTTATTCATAGTTGTTATTGGTTTCCAAAATCCAATGACAAGATACAAATTATTCGTTTTCCATCACTCACAATCCACTTCCGATAATCACGGTATTCGTTCCGTTGACTTTCTCAAAGATTTCGGTCTTATAGAAATGGGTTTTTATGAAATCGATGACTTCGTTTACAGCTTTGCTTTTTGTTTTTTCTAAAGAGGCATTGAAGAGAATCGTTCCATTTATTGACGAAGCTTTGATAACGTCTTGCCAAAAATCCAGTTTCAAAAACGCATCGGGAACCGTCACATCAATAAATAAATCAATAATTATCAAATCGAATGTTGTGGAATTTAATTGCATATGGTGAAGCGCATCATCACAAATAATTTTTAGATGTTCGTCCTCAATTAAATTAAATTCGTTTTGAGCAATCTCTATTATTTTCGGGTCGATATCTACCGCAGTAATAGCTTTATCATATTTGAAATCCTTCCGTAGTGTTTCAACCACACTGCCGCCACCAAGACCTAAAAGCAAAACCGAATTGATTTTTTTGAGTTCAATCTTTTCCAAACCAAATTTCAAAACCCGCTGAAGAGAACCGTAGGAATAGTTGGCATTTTTAGTATTCAGGTGTTTTTTACCGTTGTACCAAGTAATTTCCAACGTTCCGCTGAAATCTGATTTTACTTTTTTTGTTACAGGGTATAGGTAGCTTAATAGTCTTGCCATAGATAGCAAATATAGGCTAATGCAAATAAACCATAAGCGTTTGCAAACGACTACAAACATTTACAAACGATTTTAAATACGTAACAACCGAATATTGTTTGGAAGCCGTCGCATCTTTGCCTTGTTGAATTGACCGAACGATATTCAATAGTATTAACTGTTTAACGTAAAAATTTAGAAAACATGAGCACATTAAGAAACAAAGTACAGTTGATTGGTAATCTAGGAAACGATCCTGAAATCATCAATCTTGAATCAGGAAAAACATTGGCAAAATTTTCAATCGCC
>JBBSLN010000244.1:0-4350 GCA_038255205.1 Flavobacteriales bacterium | reverse complement strand
TTATTTTTCTACCTTTCAATACACCAGCTTCCGCTAATATCCAAGGTGCATGACAAATCGCGCCTACAGGCTTATGGTTTTCAAAAAATGATGTCACAAACTTCACTGCATCCTTATTACGTCTCAATTTATCTGGATTGATAACGCCACCAGGTAGCATCAACGCATGATACTCTGATTGATTGACTTGGTCTAAAGTCTTATCCACTTTATATTCATTGCTCCAGTTGCCGTCGCTCCATCCTTTGATGGTTCCCAACTTTTCCGAAATTATATGTACTTCAGCTCCCGCTTTTTCTAATGCTTCTTTTGGCGATTTCAATTCGCTTTCTTCAAATCCGTTCGTTGCCAGTATCGCAACTTTTTTTCTATTTAAGTTTTCCATTTTATTTTGGTTCTAATTAATATTTAATTTCATAATCAATGTAACATAATTTGTAGGAAAAACCAAACATATTGGTGGCTTTAACCTAACTTTAATACCTTATGTTAAAGGTTCATAAAATGGAAGAGAGAGTAGAGGGTAGGGAGAAGCTGGAAGTAAGAAGCTGGAAGCTGGAAGTTAAAAGTTAGATGTTAGATGTTTATGATAGAAAAATATTTAGATATTAGATAATTAATCTTAATTCATAATACGAACCAACAATTCTTTGAGCAAATCTCCTTGAGGTACAGAATTGGCACCCACGCCTTTACTCTTTACATCAAATTCGCGCAAAGTTGCAACGACAGCACTCACCTTTTTCATGGGGAAATTGTGGGCAGCTGTAATATACTCATTCACAAAATAAGGATTGATTTTTAAGGAAGAAGCCACACTACGCGGTGATTTATCTGATAATCCATGAAAATGAAGCAATTGCGAAAAGAAATTAAACAACAACGATACCGTAACCACCATCGGATTGTCTTTAGGATTATCGGCAAAGTAATTAATGATTTGATGCGCCTTCAAAACATTGCGATCACCAATGGCTTTGCGTAACTCAAAATTGTTATAGTCCTTACTGATGCCGATATTATCCTCGATATGTTGTGGCGTAATCTGTGTCCCCTTCGGAAAAATAATCTGAAGTTTCTCTAACTCATTATTGATTTTGCTCAAATCTGTTCCTAAAAACTCCACAAGCATCTGTGCCGCTTTCGGAACAATCGTATAACCTTGTCCACTCAACACACGTCTTATCCACTCGCCTACTTGATTTTCATACAGCTTCTTGCTCTCGTAAACGATGGCTTCCTTTTTCAAGGTTTTGTAGAGGGCCTTGCGCTTATCAATAGTTTTGTACTTATAGTTCATCACCAGAATTGTGGAAGGCTGCGGTTGCTTGGCATAATCAACCAATTTCTCAATCGTGCGAGACAAATCCTGTGCTTCCTTTACAATGACGACCTGATAGTCAGCCATCATGGGATAGCGTTTTGCATTGCTTACAATATCCTCAACAGAAACATCACGGCCGTACAGCACCATTTGGTTAAATCCCTTCTCTTCCTCCGAAAGCACATTGGCTTCAATATATTGTGAAATCTTATCAATATAATAAGGCTCCTCGCCCATCAGAAAGTAAATTGGCTTTAGCTTCTTGGCGTTGATGTCGTTAATTAAAAGTTTGATGTCGTCCAAAATAAATTTATTTCGATTTTCAAGCACCAAATTCAAAATGAATAAATTTCAAATTAAAAGCACCAAATTCCAATATATATCTTTGGAATTTGGTATTTGCTGATTGAAGTTTAACTTTGGAAGATAATAATTGACCATTAGTGCAAGAGCTTAACTTTCCAAAGTATCAGTTTCGATTCAAAAATAGCGAAAATAAAATTTCTATTTTCGATGTGATTCGTAAAAGATTCTTCATTTTACAACCCGAGGAATGGGTTAGGCAGCATTTTATACACTATTTGCTATATGAAAAAAAATATCCACAAACGCTCATCAATGTTGAAAAAGAATTGATAGTTAATGATTTGAAAAAACGTTACGACATTGTTATTTTCAACAATGACGGGAGCATTCATCTGATTGTTGAATGTAAAGCTCCACAAATTACAATCAATCAAAATAGCTTTGACCAGATTGCTCGTTATAATTTGGCGTTGAAAGCTACTTATTTAATGGTTACCAATGGAATTAATCATTATTATTGCCAAATGGATTTTGAAAATGAACGGTATTTGTTTTTGAAAGATATTCCAGATTATAATATACAATAGTAAGTACTCAATTTTAACGCAAAGACGCAAAGAATACGCAAAGATCGCAAAGCCAAGCCTTGCGTACCTTGCGAAAATCCATGCGTACCTTACGGTTAAATTATGAGGTTAGTGTAAATGAGTGTCAAAATGTAATTCGTGTCAAAACTTTCAGTAGTCATATTAAATTGGAATGGTAAGAACTTATTGGAAACGTTCCTTCCATCAGTTGTTGCTTACTCTAACGTAGCAGATGTATATGTTGCCGATAATGCCTCAACCGATGATTCCATATCGTTTGTAAAAGAAAATTTTCCAACGGTAAAAATCATTCAAAACAAGGCAAATGCTGGCTACGCAAAAGGTTACAACGATGCCTTACAACATGTAGATACAGACTTTTATTGTCTGTTGAACAGTGACGTTGAAGTGACTGAACATTGGCTCGACCCAATCTTGGAAACTTTTCAAAACGAACCAAATACCGCAATCATCCAACCAAAACTATTAGATTATAACCGTAAAAACCATTTCGAATATGCAGGCGCCGCGGGAGGATTCATAGATAAATATGGCTATCCCTATTGTAGAGGACGCATCTTCGATACGATTGAACAAGATAAAGGGCAATACAAGGATGCCTCTATATTTTGGGCTTCTGGAGCTTGTCTGTTTATAAGAAGTGATGTCTTCAAAGAATTGAATGGGTTTGACGAAGCATTTTTTGCTCATTTTGAGGAAATAGATTTATGCTGGAGAGCTTTCAATTTAGGTTACAATGCCAAATATGTCAGTAATTCAACCGTCTATCATGTAGGCGGAGCAACCTTAAAAAATACTAATCCAAAGAAAACCTATCTGAACTTCCGAAACAGCCTATTTACTTTGACTAAAAATGTGCAGGGCAATTTAATCCTTAAAATCTTCATCCGACTATGCCTAGACGGACTTGCAGGTATCAAATTTTTAATGGAATTGAAGATTCAACATTTTATTTCCATCCTAAAAGCGCATTTTAGTTTCTACTCACATTTCCCCACGCTTATAAAGCAACGCAAACAATTGAAACAATCTAAAGATTACTATAACGCAACTTCTATTGTCTGGTCTTACTTCATGAAAAAACAGCAACAATTCGATTGTTCATAAAAACTGTTAAATTTTTTGTTAATACATAGACGATCAATTGTTTTTTGCATAATTTTGGAGTGTTAAATTCTAACTTATTTAATCTCAACTACTATGAAAAAACTAATTTTATTAAGCGTGTTTTCAATGTTAATATTGAGTTCATGCGTATCCAAAAAAAAATACACAGATCTTGAAGCTAAACAGAAAGAAACACAAGATTTATTGAACACTGCAACTGTTAAATTAAATAGTTGCTTATCAGACAAGGCAGCAGCAGATGCAAGAGTAGCTGGTTTACAAGAGCAATTGGCAGACATGCGCAGCACCAACCAAGATTTGATTAACACAAAAGGTAATTTGACCACTTTGACTCAAAAAGGTGCTGAAAACCTAGAAAAATCTCTTGAAAGTTTAAAAGAAAGAGATTTAAAGATCACGCGTTTGCAAGATGCATTGACCAGAAAAGACAGTGTTACGTTGGCAATCGTTACAAGTTTGAAACGTGATGTAGGATTGAGCGATCCAGACATCCAAATCAATGTTGAAAAAGGTGTTATTTACATCTCTATCGCTGACAAATTGTTATTCCAAAGCGGAAGCTACACTGTGACTTCAAAAGCAAAAGAAATTTTGGCTAAAGTCGCAAAAGTTGTCAACAGCAAACCAGACTTTGAAGCTATGGTTGAAGGTCATACCGACACCGTCCCTTATAAAAGCGGTGTCTTGTTAGACAACTGGGATTTAAGTGTGAAACGTGCAACTTCTGTCGTAAGAGTATTGGAAGATTTGGGCGTTCCACCTAAACAGTTAGTAGCTGCAGGACGTGGAGAATATGTGCCTTTGGTATCAAATGACTCTGCTGAAAACAGAGCAACCAACAGAAGAACCCGTATTTTAGTACTTCCTAAAATCGATCAGTTCTATGAAATGGTTGAAAAAGAAATGAAAAACTTATCTGAAGGCAAAAAATAATTTGTCCGACAAAGTAAGATATAAAAGCTCAATCGAAAGATTGGGCTTTTT
>JBBSLN010000243.1:0-4355 GCA_038255205.1 Flavobacteriales bacterium | reverse complement strand
ATCCATTCAAATTCAGAGCAAATTGGAATTGGTTCCATTATCGTCCATATGAATGCGTAGATCGCGAAAAAAGTAACGATTGAAGCATAAAAAACTAACCACTTAGAATTTCTCATAATTAAAATTGGGTTGCCTATAACGGTTTGCAGCTACAAGAAGTTGGCGATTTCGGAGACGAAAACTGTCTGCCACCACAAAACTTGATACGAAGCACAAAGCTTCATTTAACCACTGAACCGCCAATTTCTTGTAGGTGCTGTTATAGGGCGTTTTTCTATTCAATTCTAACGCGGTCTGTCCTTGGGTCATAAGTCACTTTTATGGGTTGGTTACTTAACGGTAAGAATAAACAGTCCATCATTTTTGAAATTGTCTTATAGCCAAATTTATAGTTCAATTCTTTCATACCTTTTTCTAATAGACAAGTCCCTTCATTGCAGTTAATCGTGTTTTTGCATATTTTAATTTGACTGAAAGTAAGTTGGTAAACATTCGGTGACATAGCACTTCTACAACCGGTTTTCAGAGTGTCTTTAGATGTAGAGTTAACAAGTATTCCTGTTTCGCCAAGTGTCCCCAAATATTTCTTTTTATTGTCTTGTCCTTGAATACTGAAAATTATTGACCCAATAATAAATTTTCCTGTCTCGTCAGCTATGTTAAAACCTCCGCAACACTCGTTGTAATAAAATTTGAAATTTCCAGCCTTGGTGATGTTACAAACGATTGTGTCCACTTTGGAATTATTTCTTTGTCTATATAAAATAGTGTCTAGAATATTGTCTGTCTTAATTGTAATGGGACTTGAACCGTAATGGAGCGTCTGTCCGTTAATTCTCCACTCGGCTTCCATAATTTTGTCGTAAATGTCTTTTCTTGTTTCTTTAAAAAAGCGAGTAGTGTCAGCCGAAAAGGTAGCTGTTTGTCCGAAAAGAACAGTTGGAAAAAATGTCAGTATGAAGATAATGATTCTCATTTCTTGGTTGTCGTCTTAAAATGCCCTATAACGGTTTCGTGGTTGCCGCAGGGGCCGGCCACCAATTTAATAATTTTCTATATACATCGGCCGGCCCTTGCGGCACACCACGTGTTATAGCATGGTTGGCAGACCCTCAATGTCAATCTCATTGAATCATTATTTTTCCTTTAACAACACTTTTATCAAAGTATACTTTATAAATATACAACCCTGGTCTGAATGAGTCAATTGAAATTTTATTACTGTAATTTAAATTCTTTCTTTCAAAAATTATTGAACCCATTGTGTCGATGATTTGTAATTTATCAATAGTGGAATAACAATCAAAATTGATGACATCCATTGTTGGGTTAGGGAATACATTTAATCCATTAAAATTAGTTTCAAGTTCATTAACATTAGTAAATATGCCTCCATTAATTGTTTTGTGCACTTCTGGTCCAACTCCTCCTCTGTAACCTGACACATATCCAATTTCAGAACTTAAAAAGTGTAAATTAAATAACCACACGTAGGTCGAAATACTTTGATAACTCCAACTGACGCCACCATCTGTAGTTTTTGCTATTAATGGATTCTGCGTACCATTGGCATAATCGATACCTGATACATATCCAGTGTCGGGGTCTGTGAAAAAAACATCATATGTTCCTGCGTAAGATGAAAGGTTCATGTTATTCCATGTATCTCCACCATCCGTTGTCTTTAGTTTTTGATCGTAGCCAACAGCATAACCGATATTGGAATTCACAAATTGGAGGGCTCTGATATCACTCAAGCCAACCCAATATTTTACTGTCCAACTCAAACCCCCATTAATCGTTTTCCAAATGAAAGAACTTGAAGGAGGAGCTCCAATAACCGGATTTGTGCCAACAACAAAACCGGTATCCGGATTAAAGAAAATCATTTCCGTTATTGTTCCGATTATAGGAACTGAACTCCAATTGATCCCGCCATCTATTGTTTTTAAGAAAATATCCTGCCCTCCAATAAATCCTATCAAAGGTGAGTTAAAGAAAATAGTATGCAATGATGCATTAGTGCCTCCAAATTGAGGATTCCAACTTATCCCACCATCAATTGTTTTTAATATTAGTCCGCTATCTCCAACTGCAAAACCTGATAAAGAGTCAATAAACAAACCAGATCTTAATATAGGCGTAATTCCAATATTCAGAGAATTCCAATTTACTCCGCCATCGATTGTTTTATAAATATATCCATTAAATGTAGGAAAGTTTGTTCCACCAAATACAAACCCATAATTTTCATTTATGAATTGAATATCAAGGATTGCATCAGATGAGTTTGGATTGAAATTATGTTGAAGATTCCATTGTGCTATACTCTTCACTGAAAATAAATCCAGCATTAAGATAAAAAATATAACTTTCACTTGAAGCTTTCTCATTATGCTATTTTTAAAGCCAACTATGCTATAACGGAATGCGCATTTGCGCTGGTGGGGATTGTTTTAGATAAATATTCTGATAACTCAAATTTCAATTCAAATATTAAACATCTTGAAAAGATATATGCCCCACTTGCGCAACCTGCGCTGTTATAAGAAGGCCGCATACGCGATCATGTTTGTTTATCTATAGTTTCACAATTCTTCTACTCCCAGCATTATATCCATCAATAGAAATCACCACTAAATAAGTTCCTGAAGCAAATTTCGACATTTCAAACCTCGCTTTATCCGTTCCCCGAGGTAAAGTTTGGGAAGCAATTTGTTTTCCGATATTATCAAACAGCAATAATTCGACACCCTTTCGACTCTTTTCGGGTAGTTGCGTATCAGGAGTGGTGATATTCACTTCAAAATAATCTTTTGCAGGATTAGGATAGGGTAATCCCAATATACTATTTGGTTCAACATCGACTAATTCATTGAAACCGGTCAGTAAGCCAAGACTGTCTGTTCTAACCAACCACATACTGCTTGTATTTCCAACTCCGGGTGTAAAATTGCAGCAATAGGTTTCTCCGCACATAACATAACCTCCATCACTACATGGAGCGATATCCCAAAACCAACCATAATCCATCAAAGTTCCAAAATATCTACTCCATAAGGAATCTCCGTTTGCATCCATTTTCATTAATATCCCTTGTGAACCACTACCTACTCCATTGGCACCAGCCATTATATAACTGCTGTCAGGATTCTGCAGAATTCCTAAAGGAGTTCCTGTACTGAATGATCCATAACTTTTATCCCAAAGTACAATCCCCGCTTCTGTTATTTTTTGAAAACGATGTTGTCGAAAAGTGGGAGTTCCTGTACTGCCTAATCCATCAATAAAATAATTCCCATCCAATGTTTTAATAATATTCCTATTCCAATCAGAATAAGGTGTGTTTTGAGTTTGAGCCCACAAGAAATTTCCTACTGAATCAACTTTAAAGTAAAGTGGATCGCCTTCATAAGAAGCATCGTAAACTCCACCAGTGCATATAAAACCATGATCGGAAGTTTCAGAAACTCCAAATATCACACTGGTATAAAACAAATTGCTGTAACTTTTATGCCATAAAAAATTTCCCACGGAGTCAACCTTACATAAAAATGCTCTAGCGTTATTTGAAACAAAAGAATTTTGCCACCCACAAATCAAATACCCACCATCACTGGTACTAATAATTTGATTTGGCCTGAAAGTGGTGTCACTTGGATGACTGATTACTTTTGACCAGAGGGTATCTAAGTTAGAATTGAATTTAATTAATAAAATATCGAAATCATATTGATTTGTTGCACCATAACTTTGAGTACTTCCCAGAACAACAAAATTGTTATCAGGAGTTTTAGCAATGGAATAGAAAAAATCGTCTGAATTAGCATTGAATTGATTTTGAAACACGGTATCTGTTGTTAGATAATGTTGCGAGGCTAAAGTGTCACCATTGGCATCTGTCTTAACCAGAATGGCACTGTAGTTATCAAATCCATTTAATAAAATATCATTTGTTCCTGCAACAATAAATGCGGTGTCCTCTAAATTTACAATTGACCATCCTCTAGTCCATGTACCAAATTCATAATGCCGGTCAAACAAAGTATTTTGACTTAAACACAATGAGAAGTTCAACACTAATCCAATAACAATGATAAGTTTATTCATATTTTGTTAAAGCGCAGTTCCAAACTAATCATTCTAATAAAGTCAAGTTAAAGTTATTAACAACTATATCTTAGTAGTCTGTTTAAATTTAATTCGGCTTTCTTATAATCGGGTCACGCAGGGGAATTTCACCCCTACGTTCCCACAGAACCGTACGTGAAAGTCTCCCTTCATACGGCTCTTCTTGTTTATAAATCACCAAAGTATAAATACTTCCTGGATGTACCAATTTAAATATTGGTTGT
>JBBSLN010000242.1:0-4365 GCA_038255205.1 Flavobacteriales bacterium | reverse complement strand
AGATGAACTGCAAGATTAATCGTTGAATTGAAAACGTTTTTTTTCCCACAATTTTTTTATACAATGTTTTTTATTTGAATATATACAGGGAAGTGATCGCTAAACCCGCCTTTATATTTTTTTCCAACATAGGTTCGGTATGGCTGACCTTTATACTTCCCATCATGTTGAGTTAAGAATTTTTCGTCAAAAATATCCGCGTTCAAAAATTTAAAGGAACTATTCCCTTGTTCTAAAAAATTTGGAGTCAACAATATCTGATCAAACAATATCCACGCAAAATTGTGATTAACACTTCCTCTGCTATATGACCATACCGATTCCATGGTATTGAATAAGCCGTTATCCTTCTTCAGATTCATGATACTCAAACTGTTGGGATTATCATTAAAATCTCCTAAAACAATTATTTGAGCATTCATGTTTACTTTCTTTAGTGAAGAAATGATTTCAGTGAGTTGCGTTGCCGCAATTACTCTTTTAAAATCTGTTTCATCCCTGCCTTCGTGTCTCGATGGCCAATGATTGGTTAATACATGGATTTTCTTTCCATTCAAATGACCAGCCACCCATAATATATCTCTCGTAAAATCCCTATTTCCTGATTCTTCTTCTATATAAATAGGAAAGGCTTTTGAATCTTCGACTTTAAATTCGTCCTTATTATATAGGAGAGCTACATCAATTCCTCTTTCATCCAAAGAATTATAGTGAATGAAACCATAATTATAATTTTTTAGATCCTCACTTTGAATCAAATCTTTTAAGACAGCATCATTTTCAACTTCAGCCAAGCCAATTAATACTGGTGGTTTTTGTGCGCATGCAAAACCAATTTTGGAAATAACAGATCCCAATTTGTGAATCTTTCTTTCATATCGTTTTTTCGTCCAATTCTTTGCTGACATTGGTAAAAAATCATTGTCGTTGGTTTTATCGTCAACCAAAACATCAAACAAGTTTTCGGTATTGTAAAATGCGATGGTGTGAATGGTACTTTTTGTAATCACGTTTATCTTTTAAGTCCTAAAAATAGGGAAACGAGTGCGTTGAATTGTTTAACTTTGTTTTTTATTTAAAGGTATGTTAGAAAAAAAAGATTTAGAGTTAGAAAAAGCGGTTCTCATAGGCGTAGTCACGCAACCACAAAATGAGGAAAAATCCAAGGAGTATTTGGACGAACTTGAGTTTTTAACTTATACAGCAGGAGGTGAAGTATTAAAAAGATTCACTCAAAAAATGGAGATGCCAAATCCGAAGACCTTCATAGGAACTGGTAAAATGGAGGATGTACGTCGGTACATTGAAGAGAATGAAGTAGGCACTGCCATATTTGATGACGAATTATCTGCGGCACAAGAGCGCAATATCAGTAAAATTTTGAACTGTAAAGTATTGGACAGAACAAACCTTATCCTTGACATTTTTGCACAACGTGCCCAAACGAGTTATGCAAGAACCCAAGTAGAGTTGGCACAGTGCGAATATTTGCTTCCTAGACTGAAAGGTATGTGGACGCATCTTGAACGACAAAAAGGTGGTATCGGAATGCGTGGTCCTGGAGAGACGGAAATTGAAACAGATAGACGTATTGTCCGAGATAGAATTGCCTTGTTAAAGGATAAAATTAAAACGATTGATAAGCAAATGGCTGTTCAACGTGGCAATCGAGGTCAAATGGTGCGTGTGGCATTAGTCGGCTATACTAATGTTGGCAAATCGACACTTATGAATGTCATCAGCAAGAGTGAGGTCTTCGCAGAAAATAAATTATTTGCTACCCTGGATACAACTGTACGCAAAGTGGTCATAGGCAATCTTCCCTTTTTAGTGAGTGATACTGTTGGGTTTATAAGAAAACTGCCCACCCAATTGGTTGATTCTTTTAAAAGCACCTTGGATGAGGTTCGGGAAGCGGATTTATTGCTGCATGTGGTAGATATTTCACATTCCAATTTTGAAGAACATATCGAATCGGTAAATAAGGTTTTAAGTGAAATAGGATGTGGTGATAAATCGACCATCATGGTATTCAACAAAATTGATGCCTATAAACACCAACCCATTGATGAAGATGATTTGGTTGCTACTAAAACTAAAGCCAATTATTCTCTTGAAGAATGGAAAAAAACCTGGATGAATAAAATAGGTAATGATGCTATTTTTATTTCAGCATTAAATAGGGAAAACCTTGAGGCATTTAAAAAACGAGTCTATGATGAAGTTCGCAGCATTCATGTGTCCCGTTTCCCGTATAACCATTTTTTATATCCAGATTATGAAGGGGAAGAGGAATAATCCAGAATTACTTGGTACTTTCAATTGAAGCGTAGTCGAGAAGTTTTAGGCTGGCATCTCGACTACGCTCGATGTGACAGGCGTTAACTTTTAATAAAATCGATACAACTAAAAACGCATCCGATCGGATGCGTTCTTATTGTTCATATACTTTTTGTTCTAGAATTTATAACTCAAACCAAGAGTATAATACGTTTGAAGTTCATTATCAACATTTTCGAATGTTGGAGCTGTCTCTAACGGCACAGCCATTGGATCAAATTGTCCAAGTGCATAATTCAAGGCTTCTTGTTTGTTGCTTCGCAATCCGAAGTCAAAACCAACACCAATCATTTTCCAAAGTGTGTAGCTAAAGTTATTAGTCCAAGTCCAGTTTGACAAGTCTGAACTTTTATAACTGTAAAATGCAGAGATATTGGATTTAAATGCAATGGCTCCTATCTGTCTTGTGTAATCAGCAACAACCTTGGCACCCAAGGAAGATTCAAAAACCGCATCGTTCTCTGCAAACACAAAATTGTAATTTAAAGGATGAATCACAACAATTAAATTATCAATAGGTGTCCAAGTAGCACCTACACCCACATCTAAATAGCCTGGGTCGTTAAAGTTGTCCAAAATCGTTGTGCGATATTCTCCCAAAGTCGAAATCGCCCACCTGTCGCCCAATTTATAACCATAAAGTGAGGATATATTAAAAACATCCGTTGTCGGTCTGAAGCTGTCATCGTCCGTTGGGTCATCCTTATCGTCCAATTTTACCCAGGCCAAATTGACGTTTAAGGAATTTCTCCAAAAATATTTTTCCTCTAGCTTATTTGCAAAAGCATTGAAATTAATACCGATATTTCCAGAACTATTATTCGGTGTTCCTTGAGAATACCAATTGTTAAAACTTGAAAAGCTTCCGCCTATGACACCAAAAGCACCTTTTCTCCATCCTGGAAGTGCATCTATTTGTGCCTGTAATGCATCTACCTCTTTTTGGGCGGCTTTAGCCTCTGCTTGCTTTTCTTTTTTCTGTGCTTCTAATTCTTCTTTAGTTTGAGAGAATGCTAAAGTAACTGTCAGTATCGCTACGAATGTTAGAAGTAACTTTTTGTTCATTTTAAAGTTGTTTAGTATTTTAAAGGACTAACGTCGATTTGCAAATATAAAAGTCAGAAAATATTTTAAATGAAATTTTATCGAAATTATTTGCGTTTGTACAGCGGTACGGAAGAACATGCTTCACCATACATAATAGATTGAGCTATAGGTCTTAACTTTTTTGAAAGCATGATATATGCGTTTGCTGGAACGGGTTTGTGGGCACAACCTTTAATGATTAAAGGCTTATCCTTAAATGTTTGAACGTCTAAATTTTCAATAATATCTTGATAAATAGTTGTTTCCAATTGCTCCAAGCTACCTATCACAATGTTTTTAGCGAAAGGTTGAAGGTGCATCGTCAATAACATAAATGCCCAAGCAGGCACAATGGCATCTGAAGTGCAGGTCAAAGCAACAAAATCATCCTGATATTGTGACCAATCGTGCAGTTTTACTTGTTCCCTAAAGTCTTTCTCACGCAAGACCAATTCTTCAAACAGCCAATCCTTAATATCCAATACCGTGCGTTTCCCTTTTGGATAATAATCCTCAAGGTCAACTACGACCAATTTGCTATTTGTGACTCTATTGATAATTTCCTCTTCCATAGTACAAAATTAAGTTTTTTTAGTGAAACCCTATTTTGACACGCATATAATGCGAAGAAAAAATAGATGGTTAATCTAACCCCACCTTTTGGCGGTATCGGATTTTCGACAACAAATGAGTGTTTTTATTATTTGTAACCTTCTGCTTGAAGCCTGAATAGTTCGGCATATAGCGATTGATTGTGCATCAATTCTTCATGTGTTCCTATTTCTAATATTCTACCTTCATCCAGAACCAAAATTCTGTCCGCCTGACGTACCGTACTGAATCGGTGCGAAATAATTATACTTGTTTTATCTTTCGTAAGACCAATAAAGCGTTCGAACACATCGCTTTCTGCCTTGGCGTCTAATGCAGATGTAGGTT
>JBBSLN010000241.1:0-4417 GCA_038255205.1 Flavobacteriales bacterium | reverse complement strand
GATAAAATAGCAAAGAAAGCGAAACGGCAATAAGCTTTAAGAACTCGTTAAATATGAAAAACTCCTAATACGTTGGGAGTTTTTCGTATTTAATGAATGTAACTTAATTTTTTGCTCTGGTGTATACAATTTCCATTGTTTTAATGTCTTTGCCGTCCACTATCGTATACATTAGGAAGGTGTTTTTGTCTGGAGAATCAATGGTCATAACTTGTTTTACATTCATATTTTTTCCTGTCATAGGGTCAATCATGTTTCCAGTTGAGATAACCGACTTTGACTGGTCGTCATAAGTTCCTTCCGTCATCATAATACCACTTCCCATATTATCTATCCAAGTAGAAACAAATTTCTTTTTGATATTATCATAACCCGTAATAGATTCCCCATGAAATGGCATTCCCATCATATTTCCCGTATGAGTAGAACGTTGGTATAGACCGTTCATAATCATTTCATTTTTAGTGGTTGCGTCAGACTCTGTTGCAGGTTGCGAAGGATCCATCCACATTTTTACTTTTGCATTCCAATAGCCATCCATAGAAGCCAACCATTGATGTTGTTCTCCCGGTGTCATACTTGCTTCCCAAGCTTTCATTTCTTCTGGTGTTTGCGAAAAAATTGTTCCGCTAAAAAGCAGAAGTGTAATCGCTAATAGTAGTTTTTTCATTTTGATGATTATTAAAGATTAGTTGTTTAAATTTAATGATTTTTTTGATGCAATGTTCTGATTTTCATATCTATTTTGATGGTTTGAGTTTTTAGTTCACAAAAATTATCATGCTTTTAAATAGAGGCTGTCAAGCGTTTTAGTACCTTTATGCTTCAATCAATCGTAAGGCGTTTGTTTCAGACGGAATCCAAAGGACTTATGATGCTCAATTAGTCAATTTAATTTATGGATATAAAACTAGCAGTACTTATAGATGGCGACAATATTCCATCAGCTCACGTCAAAGAAATGATGGAAGAAATAGCCAAATATGGCAACCCAACCATTAAACGTATTTATGGCGATTGGACAAAGCCACATTTATCCAAATGGAAAAATATGTTGCTCGAAAACGCCATTACGCCAATTCAGCAGTACGGTTACACACAAGGCAAAAACTCTACAGATTCTGCCATGATTATCGATGCGATGGATATTTTGTACAGCGAAAAGGTCAATGGTTTCTGTTTGGTATCGAGTGATAGCGATTTTACACGTTTGGCAACTCGTCTTCGTGAAGCGGGAATGCAAGTCTATGGAATAGGAGAGAAGAAGACACCAAATCCGTTTATTGTAGCCTGTGACAAGTTTATCTATATAGAAATCTTGAAGAATCAGGCAGAAGATATTGGTACTGACACAGCTGATAAATCTGAAAAAGTTAAAAGTAACGTTGATAAAATAACAGCAAAGGATGTGCAATTTATCGCTAGCACCATATCAGATGTGGCAGATGATGATGGTTGGGCATTTTTAGGCGATGTCGGAGGTATGCTTCAAAAGAAACAGCCCAATTTTGATTCCCGTAACTACGGATTTCAAAAACTGACACCATTGTTTAAGGCCATCCCAGAATTTGAAGTGGAAACTCGTGATACAGGAAAAGGCCGTTTTAAGTTGATTTATGTCCGTATCAAGGAAAAGGAAAAGCAAAAACAAAGAAAAACAAGAAGAAAACCGACGTCAAAACCTATCTCTTAACTGTTTCGATTTTACAAAGGAATATTCCCATGCTTGCGTTTTGGTCTATCAACTTTTTTGTCTTCTAACATAGAAAACGCTTTGATAAGTTTGCGTCTAGTGTCTTTTGGAAGAATGACTTCATCAATAAAACCTCTTTCTGCTGCACTATAAGGATTCGCAAACAATTCAGCATATTCTGCTTCTTTCTCTTTTAGTTTAGCTTCTTTGTCTTCTGCGGAATTGATTTCTTTCTTAAATATAATTTCAGCAGCACCTTTAGCTCCCATGACTGCAATTTCGGCACTTGGCCATGCAAAATTCATATCTGCACCGATGTGTTTGGAATTCATCACATCATAAGCGCCACCATACGCTTTTCTTGTAATCACTGTGACTCTTGGAACGGTTGCTTCACTGAATGCGTAGAGTAATTTGGCACCATGAACGATAATCCCTCGCCATTCTTGGTCTGTTCCCGGCAAGAATCCCGGAACGTCTTCCAATACCAATAATGGAATATTAAAAGCATCACAAAAGCGAACAAAACGTGCCGCTTTCTTTGAGCTGTTGACATCCAAAACACCAGCCAAGAACATTGGCTGATTGGCAACTATACCAATGCTTCTTCCACCAAGGCGTGCAAAACCAACTAGAATATTCTCCGCATAATCCTTATGGATTTCATAAAAAGTATCGTCATCAATAATACCTTTAATGACATCGTGCATATCATAAGGCTTATTGGCACTATCGGGAATAATTTCTGATAACACGTCTCGAACTTCATCCTTTAATTCAAACGGAATCTTTTTTGGCGTTTCTTGATTGTTCTGTGGCAAATAACTCAATAATTTCTTTAAATCTTCCAAACACTCCACATCATTGGAAGATGTCACATGTGCCACGCCTGATTTCGTTGCGTGCGTCCTAGCACCACCTAATTCTTCTGAAGTTACAGTTTCATTGGTCACAGTTTTAACCACATTTGGTCCAGTGACAAACATATAGCTAGTGTCTTCAACCATCAACGTGAAATCGGTCATGGCAGGTGAGTAAACAGCTCCTCCAGCGCATGGTCCCATAATGGCTGATAGTTGTGGAATCACTCCCGAAGATTGCACATTCCGATAAAATATATCTGCATAACCTCCAAGAGAACGGACACCTTCCTGAATTCGAGCTCCTCCTGAATCGTTCAGTCCAATGATAGGAGCGCCAACTTTGATTGCAAAATCCATCACCTTACAGATTTTTTCGGCATGAGTTTCAGACAAAGAGCCACCAAAAACGGTAAAATCCTGTGCAAAAATATACACCAATCGTCCGTTGATCATTCCGTAACCTGTCACAACACCGTCTCCGTAAAATTGTTGGCTCGCCATTCCAAACTCCTTGGTTCGATGTGTGACTAAAGCTCCAATTTCTTCAAAAGAACCATCATCTAGAAGATACATGACACGTTCTCTTGCCGTCAGTTTTTTATTGCTATGTTGTTTTTCGATTCTTGCATGTCCACCACCAAGATAGGCTTGTGCTAGTTTTTCGTTAAGGTGTTTTATTTTAGATTCCATATTGTTTCTCGCAAAGAGCAAAATTAAAAATGTTATTTTATTCAATATTGATGCGCAAAATTTAGCCGCTATCCCTATAGCCTTCATGACGCAAGGTTTTTCGCAAAGGACGCAAGGCTGAACTTTGCGTGCCTTGCGTATTTCTTTGTGTCCTTGCGTTAAAACCTCATTTTGATGTCACGAATGCATTAATTTTTGTTTTTTCTACTAAACACTAAACACTAAACACTAAACACTAAACACTGAACACCGACCACTGACCACTCATTTTAAGGAACACGCAACAATTTTTGATCTTCTAAATATTGTTTCACAGCAATAATCGCCGCAATATTCGCTTCATCTTCATATTTAATCTTCAATGCATCAGGCGAAAAGTATTTTTTTACAAAATGCGTATCAAAATCACCTGACCGGAACGCTTCATGTTCACATACAAATGTTCCAAATGGCAGAGTGGTTTCAATTCCTTTGACATGATAGTTGGAAATGGCTTTCAGCATCAATTGGATGGCTTCGTCTCTTGTGTTGCCATAAGTAATCAATTTCGATAACATTGGGTCGTAATAGATAGGAACATCCATCCCTTCTTCAAAACCATTATCTACCCGAATATTTTCCCCTACAGGTAATTGGTAGACCTCCAAATTACCAACGCTTGGCAAAAAATCATTTAATGGGTCTTCGGCATAGACACGCAATTCCAAGGCGTGGCCATTTATCTTCAAATCATCTTGAGTCATTGGTAAGGCTTCACCACGAGCCACTCGAATCTGTAATTCTACTAAATCGGTTCCTGTTATCAATTCGGTTACAGGATGTTCGACTTGGAGACGCGTGTTCATTTCCAGAAAATAGAAATTAAGTTGGTCATCCAATAAGAATTCAACAGTCCCAGCTCCAAGGTAATCACAGGATTTTGCAACTTTGACTGCCGCTTCACCCATTTGTTTACGCATTTCAGGTGTCAATACACTTGAAGGCGCTTCCTCAACTACTTTCTGATGGCGACGTTGAATACTGCATTCACGTTCAAAAAGATGCAGTATATTTCCATGGGAATCGGCCATAACCTGAATTTCGATATGACGAGGAGACGTCACATATTTCTCGACGAATACGGAACCATCTCCAAAGGCGGATGTTGCTTCACTAATCGCTCGATTCATTT
>JBBSLN010000240.1:0-4427 GCA_038255205.1 Flavobacteriales bacterium | reverse complement strand
AGTGGGGAGGAAGCATTGAAAACATCCAATGTATTGTCCGGTGGCGAAAAAGTGCGTTGTATGTTAAGTAGGATGATGATGATGAGAGCGAATGTATTAATGCTCGATGAACCCACAAACCATTTGGATCTAGAAAGTATTACAGCTTTCAATAATTCGTTGAAAAATTTCAAAGGAACCGTATTATTCACAACGCATGACCACGAATTTGCTCAAACTTTAGCAAATAGAGTGATTGAATTGACTCCGAACGGAGTGATTGACCGCTACACGACCTTTGACGACTACATGGATGATAAAAAAATAAAAGAGCTACGTAATAAAATGTACTCTGTTGATGTATAACATGTAAAAGTCCTATAAAAAGGACTTTTTTTATAGTTCCAAATCAGCCTTCACGGCGGCTATAATCCTTACGGCGTCGTTTAATTCTTCTTGAGACACATAAATTTCTTGATATCCAGTGTTGGAAACTGTGAAACCAGAGTGTTGTCCGAGTCCTGCTTCATCTTTCAAAATAGCATTGATACCTGCACTTTCAAGTCGGTCCATAGCTAATTGTACGATGATGAATGTGCCTGAAAACACTTTTATATAATTGCTGTCGGTCATAATTCCTTCATTTAAAATTCAGTTATTAAGATACGACAAATTCCTCATAACTTAATTGGTAGCTGTAAAATTAAGGAGCAGTAAGTCTTTTCAAGTTGATTGAATGTTAAACAAATCAATTCATAAAACCTACAACTAAATTAACGTAGATAAGGCAAACATAATTATCATTCAAAAAATAAAAACAATTTTATGAAAATGACAAAATTTTTAAATGTGGCAATTTTAGTAGGGTTATTATTCATTGGACAAGGTCTTTTTGCCCAAGAGAAAAAAATGATGAAAAAGGAAGGTGTAAAGATGATAAAGGAAGATAAAATGATGAAGCAAGAAACCAAAATGGTGGGTGGTGCTGAAATGTATCCAACAAAAAACATCATTGAAAATGCGGTAAATTCTAAAGACCATACTACTTTGGAGCGGCAGTAAAAGCGGCAGATTTGGTTGCTGTACTTTTAAGCGATGGACCTTTCACCGTCTTTGCTCCTACGAATGCAGCTTTTGATAATTTACCAAAAGGAACAGTCGAAACATTGTTAAAAATAGAAAATAAAAACAACTTCAAACCATCCTTAAATATCACGTTGTTTCAGGAAAATGGAATGCAGTGGATGCTGCTAAATTGATAAAGGAAGGTGATGGAAAAGCTCAAATAACAACCGTAAGCGGTGGAACTTTGACAGCTCGGACAAAAAGTTATGCTGTTTATATTACTAACGAGAATGGCGCTTCTGCGGAAGTAACGATTGCTGATGTCAATCAGTAAAACAGAGTGATTCACGCTGTGGATACAGTATTGTTGCCAAAAAAAAATGTAATAAAAAATTAATTTAATTTTTAAGTTGGTTGGTTATAAGCCTCTTTAGTTTTAGGACAGAAGAGGTTTTTTCGTATTTTTCTAAATCACTTGCAATAAGTTTTATCAATTCTAATATTCCGTTTAAAAATTAACTTTTGCTGTATATATAAATACTAATCTTAACTTTAATCTTTATGAATCTAAAATAATTTACTTTAAACTAATTCACAATGGAAAACAACAATCAGAAGGAGAAAGCCGATAATAGCAATGTTTGGGAAATAAATGATTCCAGTGCAAATAAATGTCCTTTCTCCAGTGGCGCAATTCAAAAAACTGCTGGCGGTGGAACTTCAAACAGAGATTGGTGGCCGAATTTGCTGAATCTAAACATTCTTCGTCAACATTCTTCAAAGGCAGATCCGATGGACAACGATTTCAATTATGCCGAAGAATTCAAAAAACTCGATTTAAGAGCTGTCAAACAAGATTTATACGATTTGATGACCGATTCACAAGATTGGTGGCCTGCAGATTATGGACATTATGGACCATTTTTCATACGGATGGCTTGGCATAGTGCTGGGACATACCGAATTGCGGATGGTAGAGGTGGAGCGACGTCTGGATCACAGCGTTTCGCACCTTTGAATAGTTGGCCAGATAACGGAAACTTGGACAAAGCACGTTTGTTATTATGGCCTATAAAACAAAAGTATGGTAAGAAATTGTCTTGGGCAGATTTGATGGTGCTCACAGGTAATTGCGCAATTGAATCCATGGGATTGCCAACCTATGGTTTCGGAGGTGGACGCGAGGACATTTGGCAACCCGAGGAAGATATTTATTGGGGCAGTGAAACAGAATGGTTAGGTGATAAGCGCTATACAGACGACCGAACACTTGAAAATCCATTGGGAGCCGTACAAATGGGATTGATTTATGTAAATCCGGAAGGTCCGAATGGTGATCCCAATCCGCTAAAATCAGCAAAAGATATTAGGGAAACATTCGCTCGTATGGCAATGAATGATGAAGAAACCGTTGCACTGATTGCTGGTGGACATACCTTTGGAAAAGCACATGGTGCAGCAGATGCGGAAAAATATGTTGGAATAGAGCCAGCTGGTGCAGGTATTGAGGAAATGGGAATGGGATGGAAAAACACTTACGGAAGTGGATTCGGCGACGATACCATTACAAGTGGTGTCGAAGGCGCCTGGACACCAACTCCTACCGAATGGAACAGTGAATATTTTGAAGTTTTGTTGGGCTATGAATGGGAATTGACCAAAAGTCCAGCTGGGGCGCATCAATGGACACCAACGGCAGACTCAAATGCAAAGCAAGCACCTGCAGCAGGTGATGCTTCAAAAACCCAACGTTTGATGATGAGCACTGCTGATATGGCTCTTAAAATGGATCCGATTTATGCAAAAATTTCCAAACGATTTCATGAAAATCAAGATGAATTTTCTGATGCTTTCGCCAAAGCTTGGTTTAAGTTGACACATCGTGACATGGGTCCGATTTCTGAATATCTTGGTCCAGAAGTGCCACAGGAAGAATTGATTTGGCAAGATCCAATCCCGAAAGCAACCTATGAATTTGTCAATGTTAGTGATATTTCTGACTTAAAATCTAAAATTCTTGATTCAGGATTATCAGTTTCAGAATTGGTTTCCACTGCTTGGGCTTCAGCTTCTACTTTTAGAGGGTCAGATAAACGCGGTGGAGCAAATGGAGGACGAATTCGTTTAGCACCACAAAAATATTGGGAAGTCAATAATCCATCCCAATTGTCGAAAGTCTTGAATAAGTTGGAAGTCATCCGAAAAGAATTCAATGATTCCCAATCGGGAAATAAGAAAATCTCGATGGCAGATTTAATCGTTCTTGGCGGAAGTACAGCAATTGAAAAAGCTGCTAATGATGCTGGAACTCCGGTTTCAGTTCCTTTTCATGCAGGACGAACAGATGCCTCAATTGAACAAACAGATGTTGAGTCTTTTGGAGCACTTGAACCAAGAGCGGATGGTTTCCGAAATTATTTAGGCTATGACCATACCGCGTCTGCTGAAGAAATGTTGGTGGACAGGGCACAATTGTTGACTTTGACCGCTCCAGAAATGACAGTTCTGATTGGTGGTTTAAGAGTACTGAATGTCAATTATGATGGCTCTAAACATGGTGTGTTTACGAAAAATCCTGAAACGCTTACCAATGACTATTTCCTTAACTTATTGGATTTGTCAACATCATGGAGAGCGACTTCCGATTCCCAAAACACATTTGAAGGTAAAAACAGAAAAACTGGCGAAGTCAAATGGACTGGAACACGAGTGGATTTGATTTTTGGTTCTAATTCAGAACTCCGCGCCATTGCAGAAGTTTATGGATGTGAAGATTCAAAAGATAAATTCTTGAAAGACTTTGTTGCCGCTTGGACCAAAGTGATGAATCTAGACCGTTTTGATTTAAAATAAATGAGCAACCTTTAACAAATCTCATTTGATTAATAGCAAAAAACCCACTTCAATTGAAGTGGGTTTTTAATATTATAAAGTTGAAAGCCTATGAATCAATAGAACCAAGAACTCGAGACATAAAGCTATTTAATGCTTCCTTTTTAGGTATTCCGGTCTTTACCATCTTGTGGACCTCTAAAGCCCCGTACATATTTGATATTAATTCTCCAATCACGTCCAATTCTTCATCTTTCAAAGATGAAACTTCCGTAAGGTTTTCAAGTGTTTCTATGGTTTCTATTACAAAATCCTCATCATTGTCCTCAATAAATTGAGTGAGATGTTTAATTATTGGTAACTTCATTGACTAAATCTTTTAAAACTTCAAACTTATTGGTCTGTACTTGATTCACAAAAACACCATTTTTAAACGTCGCAAACGTTGGCAAGTTATCAACTGTTGCCAATTTCCTAGATTCAGGAAATTTTTCAGCATCTGCCATCACGAATGTGATGTTCTCATTTTCAGTGGCCAATTTTTTAAATTT
>JBBSLN010000239.1:0-4448 GCA_038255205.1 Flavobacteriales bacterium | reverse complement strand
GCGAAAAACGGCTCATTCATAGTGACATTTTTTAAGCCAATGACTCCAGAATCTGTCAATTCAAATATTTTATCAATCAATAAGAAGGGTTGTCTATGCGGTAACATGTCCATGATTTGATTGACGTCCATTAATGGCTCTTGATTCAAATCGATATTCGGCATATGGTTTCGGCGCTCAATCTTGATGAGCTTTGACATTTTTTTTGCAAATTGGGTATTAATAAAATGCCCAGGTTTATTGGCAATGACTTTTCCTTTCAATCGGATACCTATCAAAGACAAATCGCCAATAACATCCAATAACTTATGGCGTGCGGCTTCATTTGGATAGTGCAAGGTCAGATTGTCGAGAATGCCATTAGGTTTCACGGCAATGGAATCTTTTTTAAATGCAGCCCTTAACTTTTCCATTGTTTCAGGTGACAATTCTTTGTCTACATAGACAATTGCATTGTTCAGATCACCTCCTTTAATCAATCCTTTTTCGAGTAGCATTTCAATTTCGTGCAAGAAGCTGAACGTTCTAGCATTAGAAATATCCTCTCCAAAATCTGAAATACGGTTTAAAGTTGCGTTTTGTGTTCCTAAAACCTTGGTTCCAAAATCAACCATTGTAGTGACTTGATATTCTTTGGCCGGCAATAAAATGATTTCGCTACCAGTCTCTTCATCCATATAAGACACAACGTCGGTCACTACATATTCTTCTCTAAATTCTGACTGCTCCTCAAATCCTGCTTTTTTTAAGGCTTCTACAAAGAATTTTGAAGATCCATCCATAATTGGAGGTTCGGAAGCATCCAGTTCTATAATTGCATTGTCAATTTCCATTCCTACCAAAGCGGCAAGTACATGTTCAGAAGTCTGGATGATAACTCCGTTTTTCTCTAAACACGTTCCGCGTTGGGTATTGGTCACGTAGTTGGCATCGGCTTCAATAATTGGGCTACCTTCTAAATCTATACGTTGAAAGGCAAAACCGAAATTTGTTGGCGCAGGTTTGAAGGTTAGGGTTACGTTCTTACCTGTGTGTAAACCAACACCCGTCAAGGACACTTTGTTTTTAATGGTCCTTTGCTTTATGTCTGTCTTAACTATTGCCATTTACTTTTTTTTCTAAATCATTAATCGTTTTGACAATCTTTGGGAGGTTTTTGAAATAAACATAAGATTTATTCCAGTCTCCGTAAGCAAAAGACGGAGAACCTTGCAAAATCTCATTATCGCTTACGTTTCTGCCAATTCCAGATTGCGCTTGTACTTTGACGTTGTTTCCTATGGTAATATGACCGGCGATACCGACTTGTCCTCCTATTTGACAATTCTTGCCTATTTTAGAGGAACCTGCAACCCCGGTTTGCGCAGCAATGACGGTATTTTCTCCAATCTCTACATTATGGGCAATTTGAATTTGATTATCAAGTTTTACGCCGCGCCTTATAATTGTTGAGCCCAAAGTAGCCCTGTCAATCGTAGTTGCAGCGCCGATATCGACATAATCTTCAATAATCACATTTCCCGTTTGTGGCACTTTAGAATACTCGCCATTTTCATTTGGCACAAACCCAAAACCGTCGGCACCAATTATTGCTCCAGAATTGATAACACAGTTGTTACCTATAATACATTCCGAATAAACTTTAGCACCAGAAAATAAGACAGTGTTTTCTCCAATGGTCACGTTGTCACCAATGTAAGTGTTTGGAAATATTTTTACATTATCACCAATCTTTACATTATCTCCTATATAGGTAAACGCACCAACATAAATGCTGTCTCCATATTTTGCGGTATCTGAAATAAAAGAAGGTTGCTCTATCCCACTTTTATTCATTTTTATCTGGTTGTAATATTCCAACAATTTAGAAAAGGACTTGTAAGCATCCTCCACTTTAATGAGTGTGGTAGTCAGACCATTTTCAGGCTCAAAAGTCTTATTAACAATAGTAATCGAAGCCTTTGTTGAATAGATATAGGATTTGTATTTAGGATTTGCCAAAAAGGTCAACGATCCTTCTGTTCCTTCTTCAATTTTAGAAAGTTTTGAAACTTCCACGTCGGGATTTCCGATTATGTCGCCTTCCAAAATTCCTGCTATCTGTGTTGCTGTAAATTTCATTGAAAGCAAAAATAGAAAAAATGTATCATATATTATTGGTTATGGAGTTGTTTGTTAGACTAATTCTCGCATTGGCGCAAACACGCAGAGTTTATATACAGAAAGAAAAGAACGTTATTTAAATGAAAAATAAGATTACTCTAAAGTTCAGCGGTCTCTTTCCTTTGCTCTATTTTCTCTATTCTGCTTTTGAAATGCCAAATGATTTTCCCATCAAACTTTCGGATAGCAGATATAATATTTCGTAACAGGTTTTGAAAGTGCCTTAAGGTTCAATTGGTCAGACGCCTTAACGATATCTTCGATTTTTCCAGATTTATGCAGGATATTAATTTGCTGCACGTCGTTTTGATAAGCTTGATTCGAAATTTCCCCAGTAAACACAAAATATTCAGCTTCTTCTTTTGAAATCTTGTATTTTTCAATAAGTTTTTGAATATGCCTTTCTTTAGATTCAGGTTTTATTTTTTTATTTTTCAATTTTATTTTTAATAAATCACGATTGATAATCATATCGGATAAGTTTTTCAAAACAAAATCATCGCATTCCTGCCATTCCTTCATCGCTGAAATGATATCATAATCATCCAACTTTGAGAATTTTTCTAGGATTTCATCATCAAAATCATGGAGAGTCACCTCATGATTCAAAAAATAACTTAAGGCGCTACTGGCATTTAATTTTACGCCGTTAGTCGTCAGTTCCTTTGCTCTTTGCAACATGCGCATCAAGAGTTGTTCAGCCACCAAACTTGTTTTGTGAAGATATACTTGCCAGTACATCAATCGTCTGGCCACTAAAAATTTTTCTGCACTATAGATGCCTTTTTCTTCAACAACCAATTCATCATCAACCACATTTAACATCGTGATGATGCGTTCGCTATTAATGTTTCCTTCGGCAACTCCAGTATAAAAGCTATCACGTTTAAGATAATCCGCCCTATCCATGTCCAGTTGGCTTGATATAAGTTGGCACATAAACTTCCGAGGATACTGACACCTGAAGATTTGAATGGCAAGCGTTAAACTTCCGTTAAATTCAACATTCAATTTCTCCATAAAACGGAGCGAAATCGCTTCATGAGACACACCGTTTACAATACTCTGTTCCATAGCGTGACTGAAAGGCCCATGACCAATATCGTGTAATAATATGGCAACATATAAAGCTGTTTCCTCATTGTCAGAAATCGCAACTCCCTTAAAACGAAGTACATGAACTGTCTTTTGCATCAAATGCATACTACCCAACGCATGATGAAAACGGGTGTGGTGCGCACCCGGATAAACCAGATATGACATTCCCATTTGGGAAATTCTGCGCAATCTCTGAAAGAAGCGATGTTCTATAAGTTCAAAAATCAAGGCATTCGGAATGGTAATAAATCCGTAAATTGGGTCGTTAAATATCTTGAGTTTGTTACTTGTCATTTAATTTTACATTCAATATATTAAGGTCACTACCGAATTACCCGAGATGAGCGACTAGAAAGCACACGTTTTCCCCGAATACGTTAAAGTACTAATGACTTCAACAACAAACAAAACCAAACGCATAATTAAAAACAAATATACATGAACACTATAAATATTCTTTGGGTTGACGATGAAATTGATTTACTGAAACCCCATATTATCTTTTTGGAACAGAAACACTATAAGGTCACTACCTGCAAAAGTGGTATGGAAGCTCTTGAAATAATCGATGACACTAATTTTGATATTGTGTTCCTTGATGAAAATATGCCTGGATTGACGGGTTTGGAAACTTTGAATGAAATCAAGGAAAAACGTGCCAATCTTCCTATTGTAATGATCACCAAAAGTGAGGAGGAATATATTATGGAAGAAGCCATAGGCAACAAGATTGCCGATTATTTGATCAAACCTGTCAATCCGAACCAAATTTTGTTGAGCTTGAAAAAGAATCTGGATCATTCTCGATTGGTATCGGAGAAAACAACGTCCAATTATCAACAGGAATTTAGGAAAATCGCAATGGATCTATCCATGGTGAATAGTTATGAGGAATGGGCAGATTTATATCAAAAATTGGTGTATTGGGAATTGCAATTGGAAGATATCGAAGATGCAGGCATGAACGAAATTTTGGAATCTCAAAAGAACGAGGCCAATCTTCAATTTGGAAAATTCATCGAGAAAAACTATCCTGATTGGTTTGATAAAAATGCCGATGCACCGACGATGTCGCATACGTTGTTTAGAGAAAAAGTAGTTCCGGAGTTGAGCGATAAACAACCAACGCTTTTTGTGGTCATCGACAATTTGCGCTACGATCAATGGAAGGCTTTTGAACCTTTTGT